>CBHTVU010000100.1:0-13741 GCA_966096785.1 uncultured Gammaproteobacteria bacterium
CAACAAATTATTGGCAAGATCTAAATACCAAACTTGATAAAAATATCGATATTTTTTGGACTGGCGAAAAAGTTTGCTCCCGCGAATATTCTATTGCACATCTCGATAAAGTTACCGAGCTTCTGGGGCGTAAACCTTTTTTGTGGGACAACTATCCAGTTAATGATGGCGCAAAAATTTCAAAGCATTTGCATTTGCGTGCTGTAGGTGGCTCACACAGCAAAATTCAACACCATGTTTCTGGCCATGCTTTGAACCCGATGAACCAGGCGTGGTTATCGCAAATTGCTTTGGCTTCTTTACCGCACGCTTATGAAAATCCGGATAACTATAATCCTGAAAAAGTTTTCATAGATGTTGCCACAGAGCTTTGTGGAGAAAAGTTAGCGGAAACTCTATTGCGGGATTTGGCGCTACTGCAAGATAAGGGTTTGGAAAATTTTACTGCTGAAGAAAAAAATGAACTTTTGAAACACTACACCGCATTCCCAAACAATCCTTTCTGCGCAGAAATTATTGATTGGTTAAATGGGGAATATGCATTTGATCCTGCGTGTTTGACGGATTAAAAACAACCCCACCCCAACATCATTCAACTGTTCAATACAAAGAGTATGTTCCATTTTATAAGTTTGATACTTCACTTTAAAACCACGATCCAGCAGTTGTTGATAAGCTCGCAACCCTAAATTTTGTCCACTACCGAATCCTCTGTTCCATACTGAATCAAAATAGGAATATTTTTATTTGCTGCGCTTTCGATGATAGATTCATGAGTTGTGGTCTTATAATGTGGCAAAGCCTGCGGTTCTTAGCTGTAAGGCTTGCCCACACTTACACCATATCAACTTGGGACAACATGTTTTTCTTTTGTTTGTAACGGTGGCGGCAGTCAAATCTGAGTCGCCATTTTTATTTCTGTTTTCGCTTCCGTTTCTTTTCGTTTGGCGCCTGTTCGTTTGGTGCATTTTTATTGAGCGCATTTTCATTTTTATTAACACTATTGATCAACTCTTCTTCACTTTCAAATAATCGATCAAAGCTCATTTTGGGTTCGCTCCAGCTGCCTTTAATGCTGTAGCTAATACTGGTAGCACGGTCGACTTGTTTCTTAAATAATTTGCTGGCGACATAAATTCCTGCAGCAGCCGGCAGACCGGTAACCAATGCCGTAAAGAAGGTGTAACTGCCGACAACTGGAAGGGTTGCAACCAAGCGCGAATCAATTTTTTCATTATCCAAATCCAGCTTGCCCGCAAGTTGCAGACGACTGGATGGCGTTTTTACCGAAAGAGGTTCAGCAAATGTCATTGTCCCCGGAACAAAACCAACTTTGCCACTAATCTCGTCATAGGCAAGACCGCTTTTATACAAATCTGAAAAATCCAATCGCAAACGGCGCGCAAGGGAATCGAAATTTAATACAGCCATTAACCGTAAGAATCCATCACTGCCAGGGCTGGGATTATTTTTAAAGCGCCCCTTCTCTAACTTGATATCTACATTACCGGTGATTTTTTTCAGCGAAAAATCTTGCGGATCGCCAATCCAACTAATATCGGTGTCGAAGCGTGCTGATGTACTTTCCAAGGTGTCAGGCTTTTGCCATTCGCGAAGCACCGCCGAAATATCCTGTGCGGCAAGCACACCGGTAAAATGGGTAGAGGAGACTGAATCATTCACCAACCATTGCATTTTTGCACCGCCAGAGTTTTGATCTGCCCCCATGACGGTGACACCTTTTACTGTGCCATTAATTTTATCGAAAGAAACACCTTTATCATTTGGACGAATTTCCAACGACCAGTTTCCGTAATTAACATTGTCCAGATAAAGTTCTCTCACAGCGACATCAGCTAGCGGCAAAGCACGCGGGTCGACACTTAACGTACCTACTTTAGGAATTTGAACCGAAGCAGATTCATCACGTTTTTGCGCATTTAATAAGGCGGTATTGAGACGCAAAGATGCCAGGTTAATTTTCATTGGCGAGGAGTTTTCATTGGGAAGATAAATTTCCCCGGCCACCAATGGATTAGTGAAACCTATTTTCCACGCATCGGATACATGCTCTGCCCGAACGTTTATATTGTCCAGCCCCAAGGGGCCGACCTGATAATGCTCCAATAAAATATCGGCCCGGAAGGGCAAACCGGCGATTGCATAGGGATCGCGCTGGGTCGGATTATCCTGCGAAGTGGATTCATTTGTTTTGACAACTTCTAATTGCGAGCCGTATTCACTGTAGCGCTGCTGGACAGTTTTCCAGGGCGCGAGATCAAAACCCGACAATTTACCACTCAATAAAAATTGTGGGTCAGCAGCAAATATTGCATCGCTTCCCAACGCAATATTTGCATTTAAAAGTTTGTTGTTGTGGCGCGGGTCCAATTGAAACAGCGATTGAATTTGATTGTTGTAATCGAGATGAATAATAGAAGTTTGATCAAATAAAGACATGGTAAATGCGAACGGACGCTCTTCATCAGCAGCTTTGTTATACGGCGATGGTAAATCAACGGATACTCCCGCAAGGGATGTGTTAGCCATAATAACGGCAAAGGGACTAACGAGCTTATCTTCAGTGGGTTGTGCACCGCGATGATTTAATTCCACCAAAACATTGTAGGGAATTTGTCCATTTAGGAAAAAAACTTCGGGGCGCTGGGTCCACGCCGCCAGATTCCGCGCATCAACCGAGCCTTTTATCTCAACCCGGGTTTGGCTTGTTTCGTCCTGCTTCCTGGTGACGAGCTGAGCTTTAACAGGTTCATTAAATAAGGTCCCCTGCAGTGAATCGCTCGATAAACCGCGTGTTTCATTGTAGCTAATGTGTCCACTCAAATTATTGAGGGATAACTTGAGGTTGCCCAATTCAAAATGGGGAGCCTGCAAATCTATATCAACCTGTTGGGCAGCACCCGAACCCAAATGATCAAGCGGCACAGCTATATCAAGGCGGGTATGCATATTCCCGTCGAGCTGCCAGGTGTCCATGCTTGTACCTATAAACCGGTGCAACATACTTTCTCGCAAAACACGCAATCCGTCACCCGCGCCGCCATCCACACTCCCTTGAACACGCAACAAAGAGCCATGACCGTCGGGATTAGGGGACGCGTTTACAGAGGTTGGACGAACATCGCTGTCGAATAATTTAGCTTTATCGACGCTCGCGTGAACATCATCGTCACTGACTAACAGACGTCCATCCATGTGATCGAGTGCTGGCCACTCCGGATGATAACGCAGCTCTGCATGAGCTATATCCATAAACAGTTGGTGACTGCGCGCAGCACGATTGTGGTTATTTAAAGTACCGCGATAGACAAACCCTACCTCATTGACGAATCCAGCATTAGCCGGGCCGATGCTCTTTTCAAGCCAATCCAGTAACGAACGAGGCACAACCGCAGGCGTGTATTTGCTATAAAGGCTTGCATTTAATTTCCGGGCACCTATTTGCAGGTATAGATCTACGTCGCCCGTACCGCGTTTCCAAGGTAAGCCGAGCCACATATAACCTTGGGCATGTTCTTCGCCATTGACGAAATCCAGAGCACCACTGTTGACGTAGATCTGATTATTATCCGGTTGTAACCACCAGGCTACCTGCCCCTTCGCCCGTTCATATTCCATAGGCATGGAATAGGTTGGGAAATAATGCATGCTGAAGCCTTTTTGGCTATCTATATCCACAAAACCACCTTGCTGGGTGGCATGAACGAATCCGTCAACCTTGCGTAAGGCAGGCACTCCTTGCCAGGCATTGACACCAACTTGGACCAAATTGGCCTGTAACTCCCAAGCTTTGGGGTCGCGACTCGGTATGGCCACTTCCAGATTTTGAAGTGAGCCATGAGGCTGTAGGATGCGCATGACCTCGCGAAGCCGGCCATCCCCCAATACACCAGCAGTGTCCAGGGTTTGCTGCAAACGATCGAGCTCCACACGCGGCACGTGCAGAACAACAGGATCTGTGTGGCTTGCTGCCGAAGCAGCAATGCTCAACTGTTGGATTTTCTGTTGGTTAACTTTGGCATCAATGTTTTGCAGAGCGAGTTGCCACTGCCCTCCGTAGAGCCAGTGGCCGACTACAGAGGTGGAAAAGCTGTCCAGCGTAAGGCTACGCCCCAACACAGGAACACTTACACGCTGAATACCCAGCTTACCCACCACATCATAGCCTTCATGCTTTGGACGGCTGGTAAACCAGAGGCTTGCGTCCAGCGAGCCTTCACTGTGAACCTCGGCCTGAATACCCCGTAGTAGCAATGATGTGGTTGCAGCTATGGGTTCACTGGTAGGAAATTGCTTTAACTGCACATAAGCTTTGCTGTTGAAGCTCTCTCTGTGCCTCGGATCGCCGTATGCCTCAGCAAGCAAGCTAAGCGTATTAGCTTTACCATCAACATCTATCTGCAACGAAAGTCGGTGGAAGTCACCTGTGTTCTCCATTCTCAACAACGGTGAGCTCATGGTGGTGGTAGCACCTGAGGCAAAATGAAAATTGAGATTACTCTTTACCAATTCGATACGACGAGATAAAAGCGACATATCTATCAGCACATTAAGATCAGGAGCTTTGTGATCCGGCGATTCTGGAGTTTTTACAATACCGGAAATTTGCCAGCTTCCATCCTCCATCTGGACGAAATCCATACTTACTTTTTCAAGCTGGAGCGCACTCCAGACCAAGCGCGCATGTATGAAACTGCCCATCAGATCGAGGCGCATACGGGCATGATCGAGAACCATAATAGGCTTGTCAGACTGACTCAGAATTCTCAGATTTTTAACTTCAACGGTGGGCTTAAGGCCCACCCACTCCGCACTGATTGCCGCCATTGAAACTTTGGCGTTCAATTTATTGGAGAGATATTTACTAAGTTCCTGAGGGTACTCAGCCAAAAGATGCGAAAAGCTGCGACCGGCCTGAACCACTACCGCCATACTGATAGCGGCTACGGCAAAAAGGATATAAAACCACCTAATAAATTTACGCGCGTAAGTGGTCATAAGAGTACTGCTGTCATACTATTCGGTAATTCCTAAAACACTTCTCAGCCGGTAAGGCTAATTTACTTGGGAGTCGTCATTCTCGCGCAGCGGGGATCCAGCTGTTAACAGACTTAAACTCAAGAGCTGGAATGCCAGCTCAATGGATCCCCGCTGCGCGAGGATGACAACTCCCTGCTAAATATCTATCAAACAATTTATTAAAACTCGACCCTGAACATTTAATAACTGCATGATGTTCATAGTTACACCAACACTATGTCGTATTGTTCCTGTGTGAAAAGATTTTCTACCTGGAACTCGATGGTACGACCGATAAATGCTTCAAGGTCAGCTACATAGGCAGCCTCTTCGTCCAGCAAGCGATCCACTACTACAGCGGCAGCCAGCACCAGAAATTTTTGGTTATCGTAGGAGCGTGACTCACGCAGGATCTCACGAAAAATTTCATAGCAAACAGTTTCAGCAGACTTAACCTGGCCACGGCCAGCGCAAACCGGACAAGGTTCACAAAGCATTTGGCCGAGGGACTCACGGGTCCGCTTGCGCGCCATCTCTACTAACCCTAATTCTGAGACACCCGTAATTCGTGTTTTCGCGTGATCTTTTTCCAGCGCCTTTTCCAGGGTACGTAACACTTGCCGCTGGTGCTCTTCATCCTGCATGTCAATAAAATCAAGGATGATAATTCCACCTAAATTACGCAGACGAAGTTGACGTGCTATGGCGGTTGCCGCTTCAAGGTTAGTTTTGAAAATCGTCTCTTCCAGGTTGCGGTGCCCGACAAAAGCGCCGGTATTGACATCCACCGTAGTCATGGCTTCGGTTTGCTCGATGATTAAATAACCGTTGGATTTTAGTGGTACGCGTGTATCAAGTGCGCGCCGAATTTCCTCTTCCACACCATAGAGGTCAAGCAGCGGACGTTCACCCGTGTAGCACTCAATCAAGTCCACCAATTGCGGTGAATAACTACTGGCGAAATCCAGCATCTGCTGGAAGGTAAGACGCGAATCCACGCGGATTTTATCTATTGGAGCCCGCGCTAGATCCCGCAGCGCACGTAAATACAGCGGCATGTCTTTGTGAACAACACCGGGCACAGGAATATCGCTCAGTTTTTCGCTCAGGTCAGACCACAGCTTTTGCAAAAAGGGAATATCCGCCAGGATTGCCTCGGAAGTTGCGCCCTCAGCTACGGTGCGAACAATAAAACCTCCGGTTACCGAATCGGAGGCACTGTCCATAATGTGACGTAAACGTTCGCGCTCTCCATCATCCTCGATCCTCACAGACACACCAATGTGATTGCTGTTAGGCATGTAAACCAAATAACGGGAAGACAGTGTGAGATGGGTGGTTAAACGTGCACCTTTGGTGCTTATCGGATCCTTGGCAACCTGAACCAGGATCGTTTGGCCTTCACGTACAAGACTGCGTATATCGGGAACATCAGCCGTTCGCTGCTCACCAGGGGCAGCTTCAGGCACCATATCTGCAGCGTGAATAAAACCAGTCCGTTCCAAGCCTATATCCACAAATGCAGCCTGCATTCCAGGCAATACTCGTACAACCTTACCTTTATAGATATTGCCGACGTAGCCTTTTCCATGGCTACGTTCAATGTAAAGTTCTTGCACTACGCCGTTTTCAACCAGCGCAACCCGTGTTTCAACTGGCGAAACATTGATAAGGATTTCTTCACTCATAGTGCATTCAACTAGGTCTGTATTTTGCCGGATTGCCACCAGGGCACGGAAAATTCCCGCAATAATAAAATTGTCTGTTCAATGGGCAGCCCAACCACACCGGTGTAGCTACCACGAATTTGTTGTACGAATACCGCGCCTAACCCCTGAATAGCGTATCCACCCGCCTTATCATAGGGTTCTCGTGTTTGCCAATAACTATCTATTTCGCTGTCAGAGAGCGGACGAAAGACCACATCTGTCACCGAAAGTTTTATTTGTTGCCTGTCATCAGTGATCATAGCGACTGCGGTCATAACCTGGTGTGTTGCCCCACTTAATTTGCTGAGCATAGCGGCCGCATGTTCAGAGTCGCGCGGCTTTTCAAGAATTTCGTTGTTGATAACAACTATGGTATCCGCCCCCAAAACCGGTCTATCTTCCCACTGCAAACGTTTAAGGTTTGCCAAACCAGCTTTGGCTTTCTCTCGCGCTAAACGCTGCACATATTCTCTGGGAATTTCATTACCATGTGGCACCTCAGTTACAACCGCATCCACCACCTGAAAAGACACACCTATCTGCTGCAAAAGTTCACGACGCCGCGGCGATTGTGAGGCTAAATAGAGAGAAGGCAAATTTTGTAGGTCCACTTATGAACTCCTACTGAATAGACGCTTAGGTCTTGTCTTATATAAATTTAAAGCTCAGGTAATGCGATAATGCCGGCTCAAACTATCCAATATCATTCGCAAAAACGGCCAAATCAACGCACTTGTCAGTGCAGGCGCCAAAAAATACAAACCCGTTAGGGGTCGCCCCGCCATGCTTTGTACCCAGTTCCCCGGTAACTGCGCGAGCCCCACTAATACAAACACCCAACCAGCCTCTTTCCATACCGCAAAATTGCGCACGCGTTGATAGGAAAGGATGCAAATGTAGGAGATTATTACCAGCGACAAGCCGTGCTGGCCAAAAGGTACGCCTTCAAGAAGATCCTGATACAACCCCAGAAGGCATAAGAAGAATAAGCTCATGGATAGGGGAAAAACCGAAATCCAGTAGATAGCGACCATAAGTACAAGCTCTGGCCGCCACCAACGCCATGCCATGGGCAAAGGATAAACTGCAAGCAGCAGTGCTACAAAGAAGCTGGCAAGTATCACCAGATAGGCGTTCCATTGATGCGGAATCATTGCGACCCTGCCGAGGAGGAGGATTCGCTTTGATCATTCGATTGCGCATGGGTATCAAACACCAGAAGTACATGTCGGCTTCGATCCAATCGCGCCATAGGCCGGGCAATCACTCGGGCAAATGCCTGACCTGAATTGCGCACCACCTGCTCTACCTCCGCTACCGGATAACCCACCGGAAAGCGCTCGCCAAGGCCGGAGCTTACGAGAACATCGCCCTCGCGAATATCAGCATTGATTGACACATGACGCAAACTCAGACGGTTTAAATCGCCCGTACCTTCCGCAATAGCACGCACGCCATTTCTATTAACCTGAACCGGAATTGCGTGTGTTGAATCTGAAATCAACAGCACACGGCTGGTGTTCTCATCCACTTCTATGATTTGACCCATCAATCCGAAGGCATCAAGCACCGGCTGGCCTTCATAAACACCTTCGCGGCTGCCGCGATTGATGATCACTATATGACTGAGCGGATTTGGCGATACGCCAATAAGTTCTGCAATCAGGACGCGATCCTGCAGCATATCCTTGCCATTTAGCAGCTGACGCAGACGCACGTTTTCAGCAGCCAAAGCGGCCATTTGTTGCTGTTTACGTTGGTAGATAAGCACTTCGATTTTCAGGCGCTCGTTTTCTGCGCGCAAATCTTTTTCAGACGAAAACGCAGTATCACCCCATTCACCTACGCGACGGGGAATATCAGTAACCTGATAAAAAGGAACCGTAAGAAAACCAAGCTGTTGGCGGACGTGCTTGAGCCAGGGAGTGTAAATTCCGATAAGAATCAGCGACACCATGGCAATAATAAGCACCAGCACGCGCATAGTGATTGAAGTGCTGTTGGTAAATAAAGGTTTAATGGCAAAGCCTCCCGTAAAGGTAAGACGGCGGCCACTGCCACCGTCTTATGCTGAATCAGGACGACAGTAGATCAATGCGTTTGTCGTTCATTTCCATTGCCATGCCACCACCACGGGCAACACAGGTCAATGGATCTTCCGCGACAATAAAGGGTAGACCAGTTTCATGGGAAAGGAGACGATCAATATCGCGCAACAAGGCGCCACCGCCGGTAAGAACAACTCCGCTCTCTGCGATATCCGAAGCCAGTTCCGGTGGTGATTGTTCAAGCGCACTCTTAACAGCTTGTACTATTCCAGCCAATGGCTCTTGTAATGCCTCGAGGATTTCATCTGAACTCAACGTAAAGCTACGCGGTACACCTTCAGCAAGATTGCGACCACGAACATCAATTTCACGGATTTCGCTACCCGCGAATGCACAGCCAATTTCTTGCTTGATACGTTCTGCTGTTGCATCACCAATCACGCTACCGTAATTACGGCGCACATAGTTAACAATAGATTCATCAAAACGGTCACCGCCAATACGAACTGAGTCTGAATACACCACACCGTTGAGTGAGATAACAGCAATTTCAGTAGTACCACCGCCAATATCAACCACCATTGAACCGCTGGCCTCGGCTACTTTAAGGCCAGCACCAATAGCAGCAGCCATAGGCTCTTCAATCAAACGTACTTCGCGAGCACCTGCGCCAATCGCCGATTCACGAATTGCACGCTTTTCAACTTCAGTAGATAAACAGGGAACACTAATAAGAACGCGAGGGCTTGGATTGAACCAACTATTTTCATGAACTTTTTTAATAAAGTGCTGAAGCATTTTTTCAGTCACCTGGAAGTCGGCAATTACGCCGTCCTTCAATGGGCGAATCGCGGTAATGTTCCCGGGCGTTCGACCTAACATTCTTTTCGCTTCAATACCAACGGCTTCAACCGTTTTACGACCGTCGTGATGGCGGATAGCAACTACAGAAGGCTCGTTGAGAACAATGCCGCGCCCGCGTACATAAATTAAGGTGTTAGCAGTGCCGAGGTCGATGGAAAGATCGTTAGAGAACGCTCCACGCAAAGATTTGATAAACATGAAGAGGTGGCCTTATTAAACTGGATTAGCAACTATGGCTGATAAAGTGCGGCAGTATAAGGGAAATCTTGATGCAAGTCGGCTTCTTTTTACGCACTTTTTACAAAACAATTAGCATTTCTGAAGGGAACTTAACTGCAGAAAAAGCTTCGCGACAAGCTAGTCGTGGCGGATTAATAAACGAACAATTGATCGAAACAAGAATTAATGAACATCAGTCCAACTCGACTCAGCCATCCACTCATCAATCTGGGCCAGTGCCATTGGCCTGCCAATATGATAACCCTGAGCCTCATCGCAACCCATGCTCGACAATCGATCAATCAAGGCCGCATTTTCAACACCCTCAGCGACTACTTTCAGACTCAAGCTATGAGCAAGATGAATGGTGGATTCCACAATCAATTCGTCCTGCTTATCTTCAAGCATATTGCGAATAAATGAGTAATCTATTTTCAATGTTTGCACAGGTAGTTTTTTTAAATACGCGAGCGACGAATAGCCAGTGCCGAAATCATCAATAGATAAAAGCGTTCCCAATTCATGCAATTGCTGCAACACCCGCAAGGCACGCGCGGGGTCACTCATGATCGAACTCTCGGTAATTTCCAATTCCAACGCGCTCGCAGGTAACTCATATTTTTGTAATAAAGTGCGCACAAGTTTCGGCATATTTTCATCCAACAAATTGCGCGCCGATAAATTTACCGCAACACTAACTTGCAAACCTTGTGAGTGCCATAAACGGCATTGCGCAATACTTTTTTCCAACACCCAAGCTGTTAATGGATGAATTAAACTCGTAACTTCCGCGATGGGAATAAAATCATTGGGTGGTACAAAACCTAACTCAGGATGATTCCAGCGTAGCAGCGCTTCAAAACCATAAAAAGATTTATTATCTAGCCGCACTTTCGGTTGATAGTACAAACATAATTGATCTTCACGAATTGCACGACCCAATTCACTTACCATAGTCAAACGTTTCGGAGAGTGTGGATCAATTTCCGGTTTATACACAGCAATACCAGACATTTGTTCCTTGGCATAATACATAGCTACATCGGCATACCGCATTAATTCATTCACATCGGATGCTTGCGTAGGTGCGAGCGCAATTCCAATACTTGCACTGATTTCTGCACAAAAAACTTCCAGGTCAAATTCAAGTCTCAATGCATCCAAAATACAATGCGCAAATACAATGGCATGTTGCTGATTGCGAATACCTGGTAAAAAAATGGCAAATTCATCGCCGCCCATGCGCGCCACTATACCCTCAATATCCGTCATTTCAGATTTAATGCGAGGGCCAATTAATTGCAATAAACGATCACCAACCTGATGCCCCAGTGTATCGTTAATTTCTTTAAACCTATCCAGATCTATAAATAAGAGAGCACCTTGGATATCACCACCCCGTGCATAAAACTGCTCAATTTCCTGATAAATATTGGCGCGATTGGGCAGTCCCGTCAGCGTATCGTGCAATGATATATGCTCAAGCTTTTGTTCATATCGCTTGCGCACAGTGACATCTTTGGTAGTTCCCCATACGCGAGTTAAATAATTATTCTCCACCACACCGACGCAGGAAATTTGAAAATAATATTGACGACCCTTAGAGCCCTCACGGAAAACATCATGATCAATCAGCTGAAAGTTATTGTTAACAAAATATTTAAGGTCGAACAAATAGCGTGTTGAACCGCTCTCGCGTAGACCGGTGCCAAGAATATCTTGCAGGGATTTTACTCCGAGCATAGATACCAGCATTTTATTCCCTTGCGATAAACGAGCACGATCCGCCATTAAGTCGGCTTGCACTTCCGGCGCCTCATCCAAAGGGATCGGAGGGACCATGTCATAACACCAAATGGCTTCGCTGCTATTGGCAATAAAAGCTTTATAACTCGCTTCACTTTCCTGCAACTCGCGCTGCTGCTTTAACAACACTTTTAATGCTTGTTCTTCGCGTGTTCTGTCCTGCAATTGAATCAACACACGATCAATTTCGCCGTAGCGATTACGAATAGGTAAGAGACTGGCACGCAAACTAATTTGTTTTTCACCCAAGCGGGATTTTTTGGAAAAACGTGCAAGCGGGTAATTTATATCAATACTTAAACACTCGGCATACACATATACTTGTTCAAGCAGCGAGGTCGCATTTTCAATTCCCAGCAGTCGCTTATCTTTAAATAAATTGTAATGGCCAACCGCTGCGCTCACTTTGCGAGAGTTTATTGAAAACAATTTTTCAAACGCGTTATTTGCTTGCAAAAGTATTCCGTTTGCATCGGTCATCAAACTTGGGATCGGATTTTCTGCGAATAGTGTGCGCAGCATACTGTTGCCAGTTTCACTGCCAGGATTAGCAAGCCAATGATGACTTGGGACTGCAACACCTTCATAATAACGGCCAGCTGCAGTCATCATGCGTCCGATAAAACGCACACGGTATTCGCCGATACTGGTGAGGCATTTTACTTCGCAGGCACGCACATTAGCGCTGATATCGAGCGGGTCGGAATTAAAGGTCTGAAGAAAAATATAACTATCTGCCGAGCCTAATACTTCAAGCAAGCCAGACAAGCTTGTAAATGGACGCTCAATACCAGGAAAGATCAAAGTAAACTCTTTGGAGAAAAAGAGCGTGCCCGTCTCAATATCCAATCGCCATGCAGCCACATCAGGGGCTAATAAAGCATATTCCAAACTTAAGGGACTAAGTTCCTCAAACTCGGCAGGCTGGGATTGCGGGTGAGTCATGTTCCATGTTTACTCAGAAATGAATATCACTTCTGAGTCTAGTCAAGAAAAATGAGTTAGCCGTAAGAATTTGTTGCTATGGGTTTAGTCTGGATCAAACCTTTCAGCACTAGATGTCGCCTAAATCACCATTAACAGTTTTGCAAAAATGTTTAGCCCGAATGCGCTATACAAAAATAGCCTGCAAACAAAAGCTCTTATTAATAGTGCGGAGGACGTTCGTTACTAATATCATCCCCAACCTTATCTTGCGCGAATGAAAGATCGTCAATACGTTTAGCAAGTAAACGCATTTGGTGTTGCAATTGCAAAATGGTAGCATCTTGTTGGGTAACCACATTATTTAACTGGTTAATCGTATCTTCCTGGTAGGCGATACGCGTCTGCAAGTCGATTATTTCGTTCATTAAATCTTTCATGTTAATTTCCCAGCACATCGTAAACAGCATTGATAATAGCGACTGCTCGTTCATCAATTAATATGTTTTGGCCCATTCGTGAAGTCACATAACCAAATCCCAATTCGTAATCAGGATCAGCAAAACCTAAACAACCACCTGCACCAGGATGACCAAAAGCGCGAGCGCCGCGACCATAACGACAATCCGCCCTGTCCGCCTGCGATAGCATAAAGCCTTGGCTAAATCGCAATGGCAAACCTAATACGCGATCATCGCCAAAAGTTTGTTCTTGCCAACAAAGTGATAAAACCTCAGCGGGGAGTAATTCATTATTCGATAAAGCACCGTAGATGGTCGCAATAGCATGTGCATTTGCATGGGCATTTGCTGCAGGGATTTGCGCTTTCCGCCAAGCTAAAGTATTCGTTGCAGTCATCAAGCTAATAGGATTACAAAACGCGCGATTAGTTACACCTCGCGGATCGGCCTTCATTAATTTTCCGAGCGCGGCACTATCGGCACCGTTGCTGGCGCTAAACGTATTTTTTTTCAGTGGCCCTGTATCTGCAATTGAATCCAGCTCCGAATCAGGTACACCGAAATAACATTTTATTCCCAATGGCGATGCAACTTTATCTTGAAAATAAGTATTAAAAGTTTCATAACCGCTAACACGCCGAACCAGTTCCCCTAAAACCCAGCCAAACAT
>CBHTVU010000101.1:0-13680 GCA_966096785.1 uncultured Gammaproteobacteria bacterium
GTAAACTCACTCTATATAACGACTTCATTTTAAACAGGCGGAGTCATTTTTGATGAATGTGCACCTAGTCTCCTTCTCGCAAGTCTTGGAATATCCAATCCTGAAGGCAATGAATTGGTGAGTCACTCCCTCTTAGATACGGCTTTCACAACGGAAGCCAGCCCTATACTTCCCTTGATCCGACATCTCATTTCAAACCTTTATCTACTCTCAATAAGGTTGATTTAGAGGTCACCATGACTTTCAAGCCTCTGAAATAGGTTTATTGTGAAAAGTGTCTTTAAGTGACTAGGGTTAAATAATGACCTATTTTGGGCGTTTAAAGTTTCTCATGGTTCACTTAAATCATCATTTTGTGTCGAAAAATTTTACACTTTGCCATCTTCAAAAATCTAGTGAGAACTGCATCACTATGATCTATAGGCATATTTTTTTGTTGGCACCACAATTGCTTTAGTGGCCCTGTCTGAAGGAAAAGGATGTTTTTTTAGGGCTATAACTTATACAAGGTTGTTTAATTTTTTTTAAAGTAGGATGAGATATGAATATTCAATGGATAAAAAAAATTGCGGCCGCAACGGTGTTGCTGGTAAGCAGTAACTGTTTTGCGGGAGTGATTGTAGATACGGTAAGCGTTGACGAAAAGTTAGGCTTCCTGGATTCAGTGACGTGGACTCACGATATTTTGGATAACGGTTTTGTGTTGGGTTCAGCGCAAAGCGCAGAAGTTAGTATCCAATTCTGGGATGATTCAACATCATGGTTTGATGGTCTTGAAGCCGCGACAATTATCATTGGCGTACTGGACTTCCAAGACGGCGCGTTTCTTTACAACGCTGTTACCAATTGGACTGGTAACTTGGGAATTACCTCAATGGGTATTTTAAATTCATTGGGAGAACTGGATGTTACTGTTATTAGTACATTAGGAGATTTCTGGATCGGGAAATCCACCCTGACTGTAAAAACGTCGAACGTTCCAGAGCCAGGTAGTTTGTTATTGTTGTCTCTTGGTTTGATTGGTTTGGGCTTAGCTCGCAGACAAAAATAATTGGATCAAAGTTGCGAGGATTGCGGCTTGATGGACACTAGCTTTAAGGATTAAAGCTTGATGGATTCTGTGGAGAAAATGGAGGCAAGGATCGGTAATGAGGGGGCTCCTGTATGGGAGCCTTTTTCTTTTGTGCAGATTTAATTTATTCCCCTTTTTTACTCAAATCGTTTTTTCCCCAGTTATAAAGTTCTGGAAATAATCGCAGCCAGATAGCTACTATCAATAGTGTTCCTATTCCTCCCATAACGACCGCAGGAACAACTCCTAAAAACTCCGCAGTAATACCTGATTCAAACTCTCCCAGTTGGTTTGATGCACCGATAAAAATAGAATTTACTGCTCCTACGCGTCCACGCATTTCATTCGGTGTTTGTAATTGAACTAAGGTAGACCGAACAACAACGCTCACCATATCGGCCGCGCCCATAACGATGAGTGCTACAAGCGAAACTAGAAACCATTCTGACAAGCCAAAAATTAAAGTGGTGATACCAAATATAGCCACACAGATGAACATTGTTCGCCCCGCATTTTTCTGCAACGGATAACGGGATAAATAAATTGCCAATACGAGAGCGCCTATGGCAGGCCCCGCGCGCAAAAATCCCAAACCCAGGGTGCCAACATGTAAAATCTTTTCTGCATATATTGGTAGTAATGCAGTGGCTCCGCCGAGTAAAACCGAAAATAAATCCAAAGAAATAGCGCCGAGAATAACTTTACGCTCCCAAATAAATTGAATACCTGCAATTAAAAATTTCCAGGTGACGGGTGTATGCTCACGCGCTTTCTGTACAAAACTAATTGAAAAAATTTGTGTGAAGGCCACAATGAAAAAGAGAGCACTGCACAGGTAGACGAAGGTTGTGCCACCTAAAAATAATAGTCCCCCCAGCGCGGGCCCTGCAATAGTGGCAAATTGGCGTGATGCTGAACCCAGCGCAATTGCTTTGGGTAATAGCTCCAGTCCAACGAGATTAGGTAATAGAGCTTGTAATGCGGGCCCCTGAAATGCACGTACGCTGCCTATGCAAAATGCTGCGATAAAAATCCATTCAGAGGATTCAATATTAAATAAAACGCTCGCACACAGAGATAATGAAATTATGGCTTCGAGACACTGGGTAATCAGAATAATCCTGCGGCGATTGTAGCGATCTGCAACTTGTCCAACGATCAACACCAAAAAAACCTGGGGTAAAAATAATACTAAACCTAAGTAACCAAGGCTGAGGGCGCTGTGGGTCAGGGTATACAAATGCCAGCCTAACGCCATCATGACAATCTGGTTTGCCGTAAATGACAGCACCTGGCTGATCCAAAAACGTTTGTAGTTTTTAATGCGGGCGAGTTCGGGGTCGAGAAATTTCAATATGATCAGCCGTAGTTAAGAGAGTCTATATTCTTAAATATTTTTGTAGGAATCGCCAGCTTAAATAAATTTTGTAACCTTTATGCAAATACCAATTGTTGGCATTCACCAGCAGCCAGTTCTATGAATGCACGCACTTTTGGTGTTACGAATTGTTTGCTGGGAAAAACAGCATAAATCGGAACAGCGGGTACATCAAAATTTTCAAGTACTCGTACCAGTTGACTGCCTTCACGCTCAGGGAGCCCAATGGGTAAACGAGCTATGCCAATACCTTGTTCAGTTGCTTTTAATACCGCAAAAAGAATATTAAATTTCAATGAGCCTTTAACGCTGATATCCACGGTACGTTTGTCGATTAAAAACGGCCATACATTTTTAATTCCGGCGTTGAAAACAATACAGTTGTGTTGCAATAATTCGCTGGGGTGCTCCGGTTGACCAAATTCGTCCAGATAAGTTTGTTTCGCGTAGAGACCATATTGCATTTGCCCTAATCGCTTCGCGACAAGAGAAGAATCTTCGAGTTCACCCAAACGTATAGCGAGATCATAACCATCTTGAATTAAATCAATTATTTCATTGCTGTAATTGGCATCAACCGATACTTGCGGATAAGTTTGCATGAATTGGTTAATCCAATAGCTCACAAATAACATACCAAACTCTACGCCACAGGTAATACGCAAAAGCCCTTGTGGGCTATTCACTTCCTCCCTGGCAATATTCTCCGCTTCATTGAGAGTGGCCAATATTAGTTCGCATTTGTCGTAAATGTTTTTCCCAACTGGTGTAATCATGAGCTTGCGTGTATCGCGTTCAAACAGTCGTACCTGTAATTTTTTCTCCAAATTACTAATCACACGCGATACATTGGATTTCTGTGTATTGAGCAATTCCGCAGCGCGCGTAATGCTGCCGGTTTGCACAACTTTTACGAAGGTGGTTATTTCAAATATTTCCATATTCGATCTATTTATCTCAATGTGATAATGGATTTATAGCTCAAGCAGCGTAAAAAAATAACACGTTTGCGCGATTAAGCATAATTAGCACTGCGTGGCGGATAAATCATTTCTTGGAACCCTTGTGTGCAACTATATTCCGGGTGTTATGCTTTTTGATAACACAGAGTTGCACTAATGTCCGTTGAAAATAGAGCAGCAATACCCGATTGTGAGCCAGGGCATTGAGTAAAAAATTATGTTGATGAGCGGGTTGAATAGCATTTAATCTTCTGATTACTTTTACCAATTCAATATTCCATTATCTTTAATCTGGAGTGATGATGATCACTGAAATTATTCGATATCAAATTAAACCGGAAGACGCCGACGAATTTGTCGCTGCGTATCGCCGAGCTTTGGTGATTGTGGGCGAAACCGGTTTTGCACTTGAATGGGAAATTTTACATCAGGATGATGATCCCAGCTTGTTTCAAATTATAATTCGCTGGAAATCGAAAGAAGATCACATGTCTGGTTTTCGCAAGGCTAAGGAATTCGCTGATTTTTTTGCGCTCGTAAAACCTTATTTTTCTTCAATATTGGAAATGAAACATTATTCCAGTCTCTAGAGATTTGTAATGCCAAATAACCAACACTGATTTCTCATACATTAACAAGGTAGAAATTTTATGAATACTGCAATAAAGGTAGGAGTTTTAGGATCTGGCGATGTGGCAAAACAATTGGCATCCGGTTATCACAAATTAGGTTTTAAGGTTTCAATTGGTAGCAGAGATCCACAAAAGCTGAGTGAGTGGTGCTCTGGAAATCAGGGAATCGAGGCCGGAACTTTCGCTGAGGTTGCGGAAAATTCTGATCTGTTAATTTTGGCAGTAAAGGGTGATGTAGCCGAATCGGCAATGGCACTTTTACCTGCAGCTGCGATAAATAACAAAGTTATTATTGATACAACAAACCCCATCTCCAGTCAGCCACCGGTGAATGGTGTGCTGCAATATTTTACCAATGCGAATGAATCACTGATGGAGCGTTTACAGAAAGCATTTCCAAGTGCACATTTTGTAAAAGCATTTAACTCAGTTGGTAATAATTGCATGATTAACCCGCAATGCGAGGTTAAACCCACTATGTTTATTTGTGGTAACGATGCTGAGGCAAAATCAAAAGTATCAACACTGCTTGAGGTTGCGGGATGGGAAGTTGCTGACTTTGGTATGGTGGAATCGGCACGCGCCATTGAACACTTATGTATGTTGTGGTGTATTCCAGGCTTTCTCAAAAATCAATGGAGCCATGTTTTCAAATTGCTGCCAGCGAACCAATGATCACGAGATGATTAATTAAGCCGGGCAGGGAAGAGATATTATAAAAATTTTGGAATAAATACTGGAAATAAAAAAGCCGCATCAGATGCGGCTTTTTTAAATTAGACATTAAACAAGAAGTGCATTACATCACCATCTTTTACAATGTATTCCTTGCCTTCTTTGCGTGCTTTACCCGCATTTTTTGCGCCTTGTTCACCTTTGTATTGCACGAAATCTTCATAGGCGATAGTTTCAGCGCGAATAAAACCTTTTTCAAAATCAGTGTGAATTACTCCGGCCGCTTGCGGTGCAGTGGCGCCGATTGGAATAGTCCAGGCGCGAACTTCTTTAACGCCAGCAGTAAAATAAGTTTGCAAGCCGAGCAATTGATAGCCTGCGCGAATCACTCGGTTCAAGCCTGGCTCCTCCATGCCCATTTCATCGAGAAATTCTTTTTTATCATCGCCGTCTAATTCTGCGATATCCGCTTCAAGTTTATTGCAGATAGGAACAACGATAGATTTTTCTTCAGCAGCAATTTTGCGTACTACATCCAAATGCGGGTTATTTTCAAAGCCATCTTCAGCGACATTAGCGATATACATTGTAGGCTTGAGTGTGAGCAAATTAATTTCTTTCAGTAAAGTGATTTCTTCTTTATCCAAATTAAATGAGCGCAGCGGTTTTGCTTCATTCAAATGCGGTTGGATTTTTTCCAAAACAACTTTCATTGCCATGGCATGTTTGTCTTGACCTTTTGCGGCTTTCGCGAAACGGTTGAGCGCTTTATCAACGGCTTCCAAATCGGCAAGTGCAAGTTCGGTGTTAATGGTGTCTATATCCGCAGCCGGGTTAACTCCGTTAGAAACGTGAATAACATTGTCATCATCAAAGCAACGAACAACGTGGGCAATTGCATCGGTCTCGCGAATGTTGGCGAGAAATTTATTTCCGAGACCTTCACCGCGCGATGCGCCTGCAACTATTCCGGCGATGTCGATAAATTCCATAGTTGTTGCTATGACTTTTTCCGGTTTTACGATTTCAGCGAGTTTGTCCTGGCGCGGATCGGGCACGGTCACAATACCGGCATTGGGCTCAATGGTGCAGAAAGGGAAGTTTTCAGCGCTGATACCGGCGTTGGTAAGCGCATTAAACAATGTTGATTTGCCGACGTTGGGTAGGCCGACGATACCGCAATTGAAACCCATGGTGCTGATCCGCTATGAAATATGAAAGAGGCTAAAACGAGGGCCGCGATTATACATGTATCGACATGGATAATTGAAATGCGGCAGTCGAATTTGTATTCGGGGTAATTAGCGAGCGGTTTTTAGAGTAATTGGTTAGTTACGCGCCAATCATATCCGGCGTATTATTTATGAACTTTCAAGTGGCTTGAACATCTATAAAAACGCTGTTGAAAGTAAAAAGCGTGCAACCTTGCATCGCGGTAATTTCCAGGTGTCACACATTTATAAGAGACAAAGGCTAGACGGATGCGTAAATGCAGATCGGTTTGGCTCCGACATTTGGGTTCGCTGCGAGGCAATAATAATCAATAACCATAATGTGTTTCTGCCATTTCATTCCATGGTCCACGTATAGCGGTGATTTGGCGTTACCAATCCTGTTACGGAGTCTATATGTTTGAACGATCTTTTCCTGCATGGCGGGAGTCTGCCGCATTGGCTTTAGTCGCCAAACGTAGCGCAGCTACCTTGGGTATTGTCCTGGGTTTGGCGACTATGGCAGCTACCGCTAACGCGAGTTGTCAATATGTCATTACCAATGAATGGGACACTGGATTCACTGGTGCAATCCGTGTCACTAACAGCGGCACAGCAGCTGTAACTGGCTGGAATGTTGCCTGGCAATATGCCGGTGGCGACCGGATTACCAGTAGCTGGAATGCGACACTAACAGGAACTAATCCATACGCAGCCACTAACTTAAATTGGAATGGTGCCTTAGGTGTCGGCCAAACGGTAGAGTTTGGTTTTCAGGGTAACAAAGGCGGCACAACTGCAGAAAAACCTCCGATTACAGGCAGTATTTGCGGGGGCTCAAACTCGTCCGTCAGTGTTTCGTCCAGCTCGATCAAATCAAGTTCTTCAAGTGTAGTAAGTTCAAAGAGCTCAAGCTTATCAAGCGTGGTTTCAAGCTCGATAAAAAGCAGCTCGTCAAGTTCGGTGCCCCGTAGTTCTTCTTCAATTGTTTCAAGCATAAGAAGCAGTTCATCGGTAGCGACCAGCTCTTCCATTGTCAGTTCGTCCGTAAAAAGCAGTTCCAGTTCATCGATCAGAAGTAGCTCGAGCTCGTCGATAAAAAGTAGCTCAAGTTCGGTTACTTCAAGCGTGTCCGGTGGTGGAGACTGGTTGCACATCGACAAGAATAAAATTGTGGATGCTAACGGCAAAGCGGTTTGGCTGACTGGCGTTAACTGGTTTGGTTTTAACACCTCTGAACGGGTATTCCACGGACTGTGGAGCGCGCATTTCCCCACCATGATGAAATCTATCGCGGACCACGGTATCAATACGTTGCGTGTGCCGATTTCCGTTGAATTGATTCTGGAATGGAAAGCGGGTGTGTATAAAGACGTTAACGTGAATACCTACGCGAACCCTGAGCTTACCGGTTTAAATTCACTGCAAATCTTTGATCGCACCCTCGAATTGGCTAACGCTAACGGCATCAAGGTATTGCTCGATATGCACTCTGCAGAAGCCGATAACTCCGGTCACGTTTATCCCTTATGGACCCACGGTAAATTTACCGAGGAAGATTTCTACACCGCCTGGACGTGGATGGCGACACGCTACAAAAATAACGACACCATGGTTGCCTATGACTTGAAAAATGAGCCACACGGTAAGGCCTTCCAGGAAACAGAGTTTGCTATTTGGGACAATTCAAGCGCATCCAATAACTGGAAACGTGTTGCACAAGAAGCAGCTAGCCGCATTTTGGCCATTAATCCTAATGTCCTGATTATGATTGAAGGTATTGAGTCCTATCCAAAACCCGGAGTGCCCTGGACATCCCGCGATGTGCATGAGTATTACAACACCTGGTGGGGCGGCAATTTGCGTGGTGTGACGGATTATCCGGTTGTGGTCTCTGGCCATCAAAATCAAATCATGTATTCGCCTCACGACTACGGTCCATCGGTTTACGAGCAACCCTGGTTCTATGATGGCTTTACTATGGATACCCTTATCAAGGATGCCTGGTACGACAACTGGCTTTACATTCACGACAAAGGTATATCGCCTTTGCTAATAGGCGAGTGGGGTGGCTTTATGGACGGCGGTAAAAACCAGGCGTGGATGACGCACTTGCGTAACTTGATGATCCAGAAAAAAATTCATCACACCTTCTGGTGTTTGAACCCCAACTCTGGCGATACGGGTGGCTTGCTGGGTTACGATTGGGCAACCTGGGACGATGCAAAATACAGCTTGGTTAAACCTTCACTCTGGCAACTAAGCGGCAAGTTCGTCGGCCTCGATCACGATACTCCACTGGGCGCCAGCGGTTTATCTCTCAATCAATACTACTCAAGTGGTGGTGCTGAACCTATAGGAAATTAATCCTTAAGTGGATAAAAAAGCCGGCTCATGAGGCCGGCTTTTTATTGTTAGGGTGCTGGAGGTTTACAAGTAGCTATGATTGGTCTCACCCAATTCCCGTGGTCACATCTATTGTCTTTACCCGCATCAGTAATAAATTTCAGTTGTTTGGGATTGTCGAGTGCAATATTTGTAAAGCGCAAAGTGTCAGACATAATTCGACCGGATTTATAAATGGTTTTACCATCGGCTTCTAAAGAGAATGTCATGCCATCAGTGCAGCCATTATTGTCTGATATTCCCACTCCAAAACTCAGCTGGTAAATAGGTTCATCCAGATTAAGTGTCCACTGGCTAGTGCCATGTATGCCAAAGCCAAAGGAAATTTTTTGGTTAGCAATTTTAAAACCTTCACTGCTCTTATCAACTTCTCCATTTTGCGCAAGCTGTCCATAATCCTGTGATCCGGTAAGGCCAGTTGTTGTTAGCGGTCTCAGGCATTTCATAAGTTCTGGCGAATTGCGAGTGACTGCTGAATAGTCTCCGAAACTTTCAATTTTATAAGCGGGATCAACAAACATACCCAGCTCAGTTTTATGCGCAACCCAAAAATTCTGATGAAAAAACTGGTTCGGTTTTAACCCAATTTGAAACCGGTCAAAACTTTCCACACTTTGAAATGCGTCACTTCGGTTAGGAATAACAGCTGTTTTAACATAGGTATGAGGAGATGTTTTACTAAAAAACAAAGTGCTTATATAGGGCATGTTCGAGTGCGCGGTTATAGCTATGGGGGCGTCCCCGGTTGCCTGCTCAATCACTTGAGTAATTGATTTGCCAAAGCCATCGAAAAAATCAGAATTTATTTTTTCAGACCAGCTAGTGAAATATTGATAACTAAAAAAAATGCCGCAAATCAAAATAGCAAATTGAATACAGCGACTAAGCAATATATGCCAACTCAGTAGATCCAACCCTCGTGCTGCTAACCAGAGCGATGGCAGCCAAATAAGATTGATGCGATTGATATTCGCGTCAGTGCAGAAGGCCGTTGCCAACGCACATATGAGCCAGGCGAGCATTAGTTTATCGGTTAGCGAACCTTTTGCTCTGAAACTTACTATCGCACCTATAAATACAAACGGAGTTAGAAAGACGAATTGTGGGCCCCAAAACGGTATCGCATTCCAAGGTAAGCCGTCATCTTTACCAGCAAATAACATGTCTAAAACCTGACTGGCATTGTCAGGAATTCTTCCGAGCCCACCTTCAGCAAAAGGTAAAAAGATGTTGCTATAACGTGCTTCGCTCGGGTAGTGAGGTATGGTTATCGGCCCGATATGAATATGACTGGAGCCTATGGAATTATTAACAATAAATATCATCATGGGTGCTGCAAACACCAGCGCCGAAAATGCGCTCACTGCAAATGTCTTCAGACTAATTGAGGTTTGTCGATGGATAATGACCAAGGCACAGAGCAAGAAAATGGGCGCAAACAAATAGGCGGGGCCATAGGCATAAATTGAAAGCGTTAAGACTACTACTGCCAGCGGAAGTCGACGGCCAAGATTTTGTGGTGCATGAACTAATAAAAATACGGCGACTAATACAACTGCAGGAGCCACGTTGGATTCAAGTGCCCAGCGCGATGCCATGATGTGCCATGGACTGGTTGCTAAGACTAGTAGCGCCCATAAACCGAGAGTATTGTTGGTACGCTTACCAAGGCTCCAGAAAATCCATAGGCTGGCTATTCCACAGAAAGCAGATGTAAGTCGAATACTGAAAACAGATAGATCAAACAATGCGATGAACGGAAATGATAAATAGGCGTAGAGTGCGTTTTGTCCGCTGCCCCAAGAGATGAAATTGACAGGCCAGGAGACTCCGTTACGATCAATTCCATAATGCAAAAGCGCCCATGCGTCATAACCTATGGAAGCTTCATCCTGATTTAAACCTCCAGGTATTTCACCTAACCATAGAAGTCTTATCAGTGCGCCTGCCAGGAGGAGTAGGAATGCCCAAGGGAAGGTTTTAAGCATAATGGTTCCTTGGGCTGCACTTTATTATTGGTTGGCATACCCTCAAATTTTAGAAATGTATATTCTTGGTGGATACTTAAGCGCACGCAGTCTATTGCAAGACGCAGCTTAATGGCAAATACCTTCCTTTATACTAAATGATGAGTAGTAACTATCTGCGCTGCGAAAAATACGTTTTTACTACAATAGAAATCTAATTTTTGACGGGTGTGTGTAAATTTTTCATTGCAGTATTCCAATCTCCTTTTATAGCGTCAGGCAGACATGTAATCGCGCGATCGATAGCATTATCAGTCAACTCCTGTTCACTTTGCGGAGCGCGTTTTAATACAAAATTTGCAACCAAAGGAGCTGCTCCGGGATGCCCAATCCCTAAACGCAAACGCGGAAAGTTCTGATTATTGCCAAGCGCACTGATGATGTCTCGCAAGCCATTATGACCACCGTGGCCACCACCGTGCTTAAAGCGAGCTACACCGGGAGCGAGATCAAGTTCATCATGTGCAACTAAAATCTCATCGGGATCAATTTTAAAAAAATTAGCCACAGCACTCACCGCCTGACCGCTGCGATTCATGTAGGTGACGGGAATCAGTAAGCGCAAATCTTTTCCCTGGTAATTTAAACGTGCAGTAAGCCCGTAATATTTATTATCAAGAACGAGATTGGCACCATTCTGACGAGCGAACTCTGCAACGAAATCGGCTCCTGCGTTATGCCGGGTGCGATCATATTCGCTACCGGGATTGCCAAGGCCGACGATAAGTTGGATTGCAGGGTGATTCATTGCTTGATCTCAAATAATAAAATATCAAGCACTTTAACTTTATGCAGATGGCTGACACAAGGGTGTTTCTGACGTTTTTTCCTTGGAATTTTTTGCATGTTTCAAAAATTGCTTTTCTACAAGATTCCACGATAGGTAGGCTATAGGTAAAGTTAAGAGTATGTTTAAACTTATAAATTGCCATAATCCCAATCGCTCTTGAAATCCGAGCATTTGTAACGTCAGTCTCACAGGCCAGTGGTACAAATATATCCCGAAAGACAGATCGCCAATTCGGTCGCTAATATTTTTAAAAGGCAAAGCGAAGCACAATGAAATAACTAAAAAGGAAAAACAGAATGGCAATACCAGTGGCAAAAACTCAAATTTAGTTCCCAATAGCAAAACAGCTAAACTTGCAAATATACCGATCCATCGCAGAGTTAGTATTTCCTTATATAAATTGATGACAACGCCCCACATAAAAACCACCAGAAAAAGTAAAAAGCGCTCGTCGCCAAACCAGGTTTCATAGTGTTGTGAAAATTTGTGATTGTATGTATAAAAAATACGCACTGCGCTAAGCAATAATGTGATCGCTAGAATAGCTCTGCGCTGGACGTTAAAAGTGGTTAGTTTTAGCAGACCTAAAAAAATAAAAATAAAGCCAAGAATGACATAAGCACTGACTTCATGGTGAATTGTCCAAAGCGGCCCATTAACACTGTCATTAGCAATCGAACCTATTGATTGGGTAGAAATTGCGCTATCAAGGTTTGTTGAAATAAATTTCCACACGTGCAGCCCATTTACATGGAAAAAGCCATGAAATGTTTTGTGTTTTATGAAATACCATATTGGTGCAAAGACTAGGGCGCAAACCAGTAATGAGACCCAAAAGCCGGGAAATATTCTCTTAAATCGTTTTGAAAAAAAATCTGCCGGGCTTTTAGAGTTCAGCCAGCTTGAGGTGACTAGAAATCCGGATATAGCAAAAAATCCCCATAAACCTATGGTTCCCGCATGAAGATTATCAAATCCCTTCGCCTCCCAGTGCAGTATATCCGGTGCACCGTATAAATATCTGGAATGCGCGTATACAACGAATAGTGCGAATAAAAGTCTTACGAAGTCAAAAGCGTTATTTTTTAAATCTATTTTTCCAAGCATTTAAGCTTCCTTTGCTAATTTTTCCGAAAGGTATGTCGTATAAAAGTTTATAGGAGATAAAAGGTTTTTAGTCAAAAATTTTAATAAATTTTTACGCTATGCATTTCTATAGAGCATAAAAAAGGGCTGAAGAAAAAATTCTTCTGCCCTTTTTATTTTGAAGCTCGGGAGTAAAAAATTACTCAGCAGCAGCTTCAGTTTCTTCGGCACCGCCTTTCGGCTTAACGATGGTGGCAACAGCCAAGTCGTGATCTGCACCATGAGAAAGCGCAACTGAGGTCACGCCGCTTGGCAATTTAAGATCAGAAATGTGAACGATGGTGCCGATTTCAGCGTTAGCCAAATCCACTTCGATAAATTCTGGCAAATTATGTGGCAAGCAAGAGATATCGATTTGGGTAAGGTTATGAATCACTTTACCGCCCTGGATTTTCACGCCTTTGCTGATTGCTTCGTTAATGAAGTGCAGTGGTACGTGAGTGGTTAAACGAGTTGCTTTGTCGATGCGCAAAAAGTCTGCGTGCAACACAACTGGTTTTGCAGGGTGACGTTGCAAATCTTTAAGGATTACGTCTTGCGCTTTACCGTCAACATTCAAGCTAATAATGTGAGAGTAAAAAGCTTCGTGCTCAAGGTGTTTCAACAATTCATTGTGAGACACGCTGATGCTGAGTGGTGCAGCACTGCCACCATAAACAACACCTGGCACTTCGCCAGCCAAACGACGCAGGCGGCGGCTCGCACCTTTCCCCAAGTCGTTACGGGCTGTTGCATCTAATTTAAAGTCTTCTTGAGACATGGTTACTTCCTCGATAAGCCAGATCCGCGACCAGAATCTGACAAGTTTTAAATGCTCGTCACTCGCAAAGAGTGGGAGCGGTTTTTCTGAATGGATTTATCGAAACATCGCACTCAGGGATTCTTCGTTGCTCAAGCGACGCATAGCTTCGGCGAGCATTCTCGACAAGGTCAATTGACGAACTTTATTGCACGCTTTGACCGCATCGCTGAGTGGAATTGAATCGGTAACAACTAATTCATCCAGCACAGAATTATTTAAATTATCTACCGCTTTACCGGATAAAACCGGGTGAGTGGCATAGGCAACTACGCGTTTGGCTCCGTGTTCTTTTAACGCTTTAGCTGCATTGCATAAGGTGCCTGCAGTATCAACCATATCGTCCACCAGCAAGCAGGTACGATTGGATACATCGCCAATAAGATTCATGACTTCAGCAACACCCGGTTGTGGGCGGCGTTTGTCGATAATTGCCAAATCTATTCCTAATTGTTTAGCGACCGCGCGAGCGCGAACCACACCACCGATATCCGGTGAAACAACAATTAGATTTTCAAATTTTTGTTGCTCAATATCTTCGAGTAAAACGGGTGAGCCATACACGTTATCAACAGGAACATC
>CBHTVU010000102.1:0-13453 GCA_966096785.1 uncultured Gammaproteobacteria bacterium
GGTCTCCACGGGGCTGGCGCTCCAGCTCTTAAAAATCAACATCACCACCTGGATCCCCGGCTCGCCGTGTTTGAGGACTCCCCTCCTGATACGCATACATCATGTCTGAAACTTATTTATATCGATGCTTAGTTAGAGAAGGTAGCCACATGAAAAATTTCACCGGCTTACATAAAAAATCTATCGCCGGTTCTCGCTGCGGTATTTTTTTATTATTACTCTTAACAAGTTGTTTTACCTGGGCAGCAGAACCAGCCGCCACTAGTGTGTCAGATCCAGCTACAAATCAGATAGCCGCTGAAAATAATGTCTCACAGGCTGTTTCTCCACCTATAAATGCCACCAACACAAGTGTTGCAACTACCTCGCCTGTAACATCGCTAAAACCTGCATCCACTAAAACCAACAGTGCTTCGCAATTGGCAAGTGTCGTTGGCGGCCTGGCGATTATTTTAGTATTGATCTATGGACTCTCCTGGTTTGTTAAACGTTTTGCCCAAGGTGGATTTGCACAAAACGCCAGCATGAAAATTATTTCTTCCATGCCTTTAGGAACGCGAGAACGAATGATGCTTGTTGAGGTTGGTGGAAAGCAATTGTTGTTAGGTGTTACGGCCACCCAGATTAATACACTGCATGTGTTTGATGAGCCTGTCATTGCGGCTGAAAAACCGCAACCTGCGGCATCGGACTTCAGCCAAAAATTAATGGCGATTATTCAAAAAAATAATTCGCCAGACATGAACGCACCTAAAAATTCAAATCGCTGAAATTCAAATGCCTATCATTCAAATATCTAAACGTCACAGATCTAGGAAAATAGTATGTTAATGCTGAGCTGGCAAAAAATACGTTATGCAACAACATATTTTCTTGCTATAGGCATGATGTTACTTAGTGTAAATTCTTGGGCACAAGCGACACCTCCAAGCACTCCCACTGCACCTGCATCTTCCGTTGTGAATGTGGGTGGCTCTTTACCTGCGATTCCTGGCCTACCAGCGCTCACCGTAAAAACTAATAAGGACGGCACACAAGAGTACACGGTAACACTGCAAATTCTTGGCATTATGACCTTGCTAACTTTTTTGCCGGCCTTGCTTATGATGGTGACGTCTTTCACACGAATTATCATAGTGTTTTCTATTTTGCGACAAGCTCTTGGTCTGCAACAATCGCCCTCCAACCAAATTTTAATAGGTCTCGCATTATTCCTTACATTTTTTATTATGCAGCCCGTATTTAACAAAGCGAATCAAGATGCACTTCAGCCTTATATCAATCAGCAAATCAACGCTAATGTAGCCATTGAGCGCGCCTCTGCACCTTTTCACGCTTTTATGCTTGCACAAACCCGCGAATCAGATATTAATTTATTCGTGGGCATCGCCAAGCATCCACCCATTGCAACACCGCAAGAAACCCCGTTCAATATTTTGATTCCTGCATTCATCATTAGTGAATTGAAAACAGCGTTTCAAATCGGTTTTATTATTTTTATTCCATTTTTGGTCATTGATATAGTTGTATCCAGCGTGCTTATGGCAATGGGTATGATGATGCTGTCGCCCTTGATTATTTCGTTGCCCTTTAAAATTATGTTGTTTGTACTGGTCGACGGTTGGGCAATGATTGTGGGAACACTGGCCGCAAGCTACGGCGTTTAAAAAACGCTATTTTTGAGAGAATGCAATTATGACACCCGAAGTTGTTATGGATTTATTTTCCGAAGCGCTTTACCTCACGGTGCTCATGGTGCTCGTGATAGTGGGCCCAAGTTTAATTGTGGGTTTAATCGTGAGTATGTTTCAAGCTGCTACACAGATTAACGAGCAGACACTCAGCTTTTTACCGCGTTTGGTAATGACCATTGCAACCATAGGTATGGCGGGCCCCTGGATTATTACAAAATTTATGGATTTATTTACCCGGCTCTACACCAGTATCCCAACATTAATAGGTTGATTTTATTTTTGACAGCATATAAGCGCGTTTAATTTTTCCCGGATTTTTTGATGCAAGAACTCGTTGTCAGTGAAGCGCAAATTAATCAATTTATCGGTCAATATCTTTGGCCGCTGGTTCGTATCAGCGCTTTTTATTTTGCAGTCCCTATTATAGGTGCACGCACGGTTCCAGCTCGCATTAGAATAATGCTGACCCTCTTCACTGCGCTCCTGGTTGTTCCGCTTTTACCAAACGCTCCCATAATTTCGTTTATGTCCCTTGAGGGAGTGTTGCTCATTATTAAAGAATTAATCATAGGTCTTGCCTTAGGTTTTATGTTGCAAATTGTAATGCATGTTTTTGTATTAGCAGGGCAATTTATTGCATTAAAGGTAGGTTTGGGTTTTGCGGCTCAAAACGATCCTTCTAGTGGCGTGAGTGTGACAGTCTTGTCGCAATTTTATTTGCTCATGTCAACCTTGTTATTTTTGGCCATCAATGGCCATCTCACTGTTATTAATATGTTAGTGAGCAGTTTTAAAACGTTTCCAGTAGCTGGAGCAGGTTTAACACCGGATGATTATGCCTTAATTGTTCATATGTTTTCGTGGATGTTTGCAGCAGGTTTATTGATTAGCTTGCCGCTATTTACGTCCATGATGATTGTGAATTTATCATTTGGCGTTATGGGCCGATCAGCACCTCAATTAAATATTTTAAACGTAGGTTTTCCCATCACATTAATGTTTGGCTTTATATTAATGTGGTATTCCCTGTCTAATTTTTTGCCGCTTTTTTATCAAATTATTGATGAAGGCTTGGGTGTTGCAAACACCTTAATGGGAGCCCCCTAAATGGCAGAAGATGACAGCCAGGAAAAAACGGAAGAGGCCAGCGGGCGAAAGATTGAAAAGGCGCGTGAAGAAGGGCAGGTGCCTCGCTCACGCGACCTTACAACTTCCGTTGTACTTTTGTTGGGCTCAATAGCTCTGCTTTATTATGCAGACTTTATGGGTGGAAAATTCGTCGACATGATGCGCGTTAATTTCACCTTATCGCGCGAAACTATTTTTGACCCCAGCGCAATGATTGGACATTTCACCTCAGCTATGTTCCAGGGGTTGCTTAGCATGGCCCCGTTTATGGCGCTAATGCTGGTGGCCTCTATTGTTGGGCCAGTTGCATTGGGTGGTTGGTTGTTCAGTGCTGATGCCTTGCTTCCTAAACTCAGTCGTATGGACCCAATGGCGGGTCTAAAAAGAATGTTCTCTATGAAATCGCTGATTGAATTGCTCAAGTCCACAGCGAAGGTGAGCATAATTCTCGGCGCAACAATTTTATTACTTAAGCATTATGCGCAACCCATGTTTCGCCTCAGCGATGAGTCAATCAATATTGCGATTGTTCATTCTGCAAAAATCAGCGCCTACGCAGTTATTGCGCTATCGGCGTGCACATTGATTATTGCTGCCTTCGATGTTCCCTTGCAAATCTATGAATACAATAAAAAATTAAAAATGTCGAAGCAGGAATTAAAAGACGAAGCTAAAGATACCGATGGAAAGCCAGAGGTAAAAGGGCGCATACGTCAGTTGCAACGCGAAATGGCGCAGCGAAGGATGATGGCAAATGTACCTAGTGCCGATGTCATTATTACTAACCCGACTCACTATGCAGTGGCATTGAAATACAATCCTGAATCTATGGCGACACCCGTTTTGCTCGCAAAAGGTGGCGACAATATCGCACTAAAAATTCGTGAAATTGCAAAAGCACATGGCGTCGAAATAATTGAATCCCCGGTGCTGGCGCGTGCGATTTTTCATACCACTGATTTAGATGCTGAAATTCCATCGGGTTTATACCTGGCGGTTGCCCAGGTGCTGGCTTACGTATTCCAGTTAAAAACCTACCGCAAAGGCCGCGGCCAGAAACCTAAATATCCCGGCAATATTAAAGTTCCCAAAGATATGTACTTCGACTAAGGGTTAAAATTCACACGTCTTGCCTAATAAGCCAGCCTTGTGAAGCCTTTTCAGTCGTTCTCGGAAAATACTGGCGCAAAACTAAAAATACTCGTTGACGCCATAAAACTCGTTGATATAATGCGCCCACTTTGCCAGTGTGGCGGAATTGGTAGACGCACCGGATTCAAAATCCGGCGCCCTTAAAAGCGTGTCGGTTCGAGTCCGACCACTGGTACCAAAAAGTGATAGTCCACTACCAAGGACAATCAGAAAATAACCTGGATTTTCCAGGTTTTTTTTCGCCCGTAAAAAGGTAATTTCAAAAAAATAATTCGTGCAGCTATAACTCTCCCCCATTCTCCAGGAAGAAATGTAAAGCTCATACCCTGTTTGAAATAGGGCGATGGATGAAACGTATTTGAAGGCTTATTTTTTTTCGAGGAGACGCGTGACTTCTTTCAACAGCGTAGCAAATGCGACGGGTTTTTGTAAAAGCAAATCATAAGGTGCACTAATGTACTTGTTGTGAAAGGCTGCGCTTTGCAATATAAATGGAACATCTTTCCAGCGCAGATCTTTTTTCAGGATTGTACAAAGTTCTGCGCCATCCATCAGTGGCATCATGTAGTCGGATAAGATGATATTGGGGGATACATCGTCAATCATTTTCAATGCATCTTTTCCATCTGATGCAGTACTGACCTTAAATCCATAATGCTGAAACAATAGCGTGTAGATAGTCGTAATATTCGGCTCGTCGTCAATAATCAATATGACAGCGTCGTCGTCCTTCGCGTTAGTGATAACGTCGTTTTTCATTACGGCTCATTATTGATTGCGTTATTTTTGATGATTTCTTGCGCTAATATTTCTGTTGAGATGGAGCGCCCTATAGATACACCCGTGTCAGAAATTAGCATTATGTGATTGGCTGAGTCATATCCATTTTGTCGCAACTTTAAAACCGCAATTTGGCGGTGATTAACTCCGCTAATTTCCACATACTGCAACAACATAATATTTTCGTACAAAATTGACGAAGGACCAGATTCACAATTTTCAGGGAGCTTGTTGCCAAGATAAGGTAGCTCTCTTGTAAAGAAACTTGTCACCTGGTGATAACGTAATTCATTGACAAAAGCAGTCAAAAACGAGCGTGCACGGCCAATATGTATAACAACATCGAGCAAGCCGTCCATGCCATCAACAAACAAGCGCGATACCTTGCGTTGCTCGATATTTTCAAGCACTTGGTGGGCGAGCGCGTCTACAGAAATTTCTAGCGGTGGATTCCAGATTATTTGCAATTGGCCATTATCAATAAAGCTGGCCAAATCAATGCCAACACTATGAGCTTTTGCAATCAAGCGCGGTGGTGATTCATAAAAGCCCACGATCAGACATTGCTCACCACGCTGCAATCCATCGTAAATAAAATGCAAACCCATGAGCGTTTTGCCAACGCCCGGGTTGCCTAACAATTCCGTTGTTGAGCCCTTATTCACGCCACCTTTTGTGATCGTGTCCCAATCTGGAATTCCAAAACTTACCAGTGCATTAGAAGCACAATCAAAGTTTCTGTTCGCTGTGCTTATAGCTTCAAGGCGCGGGTAAACTACTATACCGTTATGGCCTACTTCAAACACATGTCGCCCTAACAGATGCTTGCCGCCGCGAATTTTAAATACTTTTATCTCGCGAATAAGTTGCATACCTTTTTCGTATTGGCTCAGTTCAATTAAGCCATCTACTAAAGTATTTTCTGAATCTGCAACATTCCCTTCCGTAGGTGACAATAAAAAAGTTGTACATTCCATGGAAGAGACAAGAGAGTTCAGCGATAACATAAATTCAGACAAGCTAATGGTTGATGGACTCGAATCGCGTACTGATCGAAAACCATCAATGATCAAAATATCTGCATTGTGTTTTGCAAGCATAGAAGTGATTAATTGCAATAATGCGTCCAGACCACTTTTCGCTAACTCGTTATACCCACTAAATAATAAAATATTGTGGCCAACCAGTTCTTCATTAAAAAATGAAAAGTTACTTAAATGGTTAAGCATCTTGCCGTGGGTTTCAGCGATTAAGGTAAGAATCAAAACCCTCTCGCCCTTGGCTGCATGATCAAAACCAATCTGGCACGCAAGAGTGGTTTTGCCTCCACCCGCCAGTCCTTGAATAAGATAAAGACTGTGGCGCGGAAAGCCTCCGCCTAGCACCTCATCAAACCCGGGAACGCCACTCTTTAAGAGCGACAGTCGATTCTGTATTTGGGAATTAGTTTGGGAGTTTTTCATTGTTTTTGTTGTAGCATATCAATGTGCTTATCCAAAGATAATAATTTTAAGAGTGTAACCGATCCAATCAATAAAGCACATAAAAAATGCATTGTCTTCTCACTTCATCAATGATTGTTGAGTAATTCATTTACCCAGCCTAATTGCTTTGGCAGGCATATTGTTTGTAGATCATAGTTACTGATTGCATAATCTCGTGCAGCTATTCCCAAGTTTTTTCGCTCAGCTGGTTTTTTCAGTAAATCAATTATCTGAGCTGCTAAATTTTCTTTGTCGAAAAAATTTACGAGCCGACCTGTTTCATTGTGCTTGATAACTTCTTTTACAGGTGCCGTATCACTTGCAACGATTGCACAACCTATGCTCATGGCTTCCAATAAACTCCAACTCAATACAAATGGGTAGGTCAAATACACATGCACAGTGGAAATTTGTAAGAGTTTTATAAAATTATGATAGGCAATCTTCCCTACAAAATGCACACGGCTCATATCCAGTTGGTCACACACTTCATTTAAAAATAAATTTTTCCATGTGGTTTCTTCAGGTGGTCTGCTTCCATAGCTTACATCGTCACCGCCAACAATAATTACCCTTGCATTTGGGCGCTGCCGCAAAATATCTGGTAATGCCCGCATAAAAATATGATAGCCGCGCATGGGTTCAAGGTTACGGTTAACAAAAGTGATGATTTCACTTTCATTAGTTAACACCAGTGAATTGTTTAAATGTAATTTCGCGTCTGGATTTGGTTGTAGCTGTTTTGTATCTATACCATCGTGAATAACTGTTATTTTTTCTTGCAAGGTTTGAGGGAAAGTGCAGCGTTGAAATTCAGTAGGCGAAAGTAATTTATCGGCTAATGCAAATTGTAAGTCGTGGCTAGCGTTTTTTAATCGCAATCGGCAAGCTTCTGCGACATGTGGTTTGGAAAACTCAGCATCAAAATCAGTATCGCTGTCATTGTTTTTGTAATATAGCTCTGCATATAAGCCCATTCGTGCTCCAGGCCAAACATCTTTCAAAAACCAACTTTCTCCCCATGCCGGATGCGCAATAATTATGTCGGGAGTGAATCCTGCATCACGCAATTTTAAAGCCGCATAAAATGCAGCTTCTGCACGAATTACTTTTGATTCTATGTCCAACACCCAAGGGTGAATCTTGGGAGAGTTTGATCGCAAAGGCTTGTAGTAGGTAACGTGAATGCCCGCGGGTACAGGGTTGTTATTAATGGCAAGAGCTTGAACATCGTACCCCAATTTAACCAGGGCAGGAGCCAGATGTTTAAATTGGGCGGGAAAATTTTGGTGAACAAACAGGATTTTCATTATCGGGCTGTCCCTAGAAGTCATTAGCAAAATTAAGTATTGGCATCTTAAATTTAAATTACGTCTTAAACAATACTCATGTAAACGAATGTCAGACGTAGCACCCGAGGCTTTCAAATCTTTATTTTTACGGAATATAAGGTAATAGGGCAGATTTGTGAGGTGCTATATCTAACCAAATATTCGCATAGGTTTATATAATTAAGTGACGCATTAATGAACGCTGAATAGATGGCGTAAAAATTAAAGCAGTCACTTAATCATTTTTATTTTAATTGGTAATTAATTTTTAATTAAAAAATGATTCAATTTAAAAGCACATTACCAAACTTTACCCTAACGAGTTATATGGTACTCACTAGTGCCATTATTCCCGTGGCACAATGCTGCTCGCTGCGATAGGCAATCCTGGATTTGTGAACGGGAATTTGTAGCTACTTTCTCAGTTTCAAAATTAGCGGCTGATACAATGCGGTAAAATCTTTATGCTCAGTTTTTAGCGCTAAAATAATCATAGAGTGAGAGGAAATAAAATGTTATTCAAAAAAAAGGTTGCGCTTGCTGCAACTATATCGGTATTAATCATTAACCAATCTTCATTCGCCCAAGACCTCGTCATATCACCTAAAGATACTTTGGAGCAACCCGGCCTTACCGTTATTCTCGATCACAATCCTTTCAGCCCGATTTTTTTTGACGAAAAAAATGGTGGTCTGCAAATGGTGCTACACGGAGAGCGAATAGCAACGGATGGCGCATTACGACTGAGTGCAACACCCGAACAATGGGACCCGGTACCGACTTTCGCAAATCGCTCTCGTGACGCCAGCGGCAAGCAGGTCTTGATTCGATCATCTTATCCAGATGTAGATTTGTCCTATACCTTGGCTGTCACTCCCGAAGAAGGTGGGTTCCGCATTGTAGTCAATCTCGACAAATCCCTGCCGCAATCGCTAGCGGGTAAAGTTGGATTTAATCTCGACTTCCTGCCTTCTACCTATTTTGGGAAAACCTATCTTAGCGATAAACAACCCGGCCTTTTCCCTCGTCATCCTGCCGGACCAATGAACCGCGATGGAAGTGGTGATACTGAGCCACTGGTTTCTGGTGGCAAATCGTTTACTCTTTCTCCCGAAGACCCGCTGACCCGCGTGACTATAGTGTCCGATAAAGGTCCTCTGGCACTCTACGATGCTCGCAACCGTGCGCAAAATGGCTGGTTTGTCGTTCGCTCCATGGTGGCCGTTGGTGCAAAAGATGAAGCTGTGGTCTGGCATGTGCGACCGAATGTGTTGCCCAATTGGGCGCGTGAGCCGGTTATTTCCTACAACCAGGCGGGCTATACACCCCAGCGCAACAAGGTTGTGATGATCGAACTGGACCCTAATTTCAAAGGACCAGATGAAGCCGAATTACTGCGCCTGATGCCGGATGGCAGCAAACAAAGTGCGCTACGCGGCAAACTCACCTCCAAAGGCAAGTGGCAACGTTACAACTATTCCGCTTTCGATTTTTCGTCGGTGCGCGAGCCAGGCCTTTACGTCATTTCCTACGCGGGTCAAACCACCACGCCGTTTAGCATTGCCGACAATGCTTATGGGCACATCTGGCAGCCTTCTTTAGATACCTTCCTTCCTGTACAAATGGATCACATGGGGATCCGCGAAGGCTATCGTATTTGGTCTGCGCCTTCGCATCTCGACGATGCACGTCAGGCGCCCGCTAATCTTGTCCACTTTGATGGTTATAAGATGGGCGAATCGCTGGATTCTCCTTTCAAAGCCGGTGAGCGCATTGATGGCTTGAGCGTGGGTGGTTGGCAAGACGCGGGCGACTACGATATTCAAACGCAGGATAACGCCTGGGTAGTGCGCGATCTGGTGTGGGGCAGGGAGCTCTTTGGTCTGGATTGGGATGAAACCAGTGTTAACGAAGCGGCGCGCCAGGTTGAAATCCGCAAGCCCGATGGCCAGCAAGATTCGCTTCAGCAAATTCGCCACGGGGTTCGGCAGTTAGTAGCGCAATACAAAATCTTCGGTCACGCTATTCGAGGCATTATTGACCCCACCTTGAAGCAATACACACATCTGGGTGACGCATCCTCACAAACTGACAACAAGTTTTATGATCCTTCGCTCGGTGAAAATGAAACCAAGGGTGATCGTTCAGGAAAGACGGACGACCGCTGGGCTTTCACATCTGATAATCCGTCGAATAATCTTTATGTGGCTACCGCACTTGCAGGTGCTGCTCGTACTTTGCCAGCACTCGATACCCCACTAGCTGCCGAAGCACTTACGGCAGCCAAAGCACTGTGGGCGCGCGAACAAACTAAGGATTTCCCTTTAGCCGAGCGTCATAAAGGTCCCTTTCCGGCGCGCTCGCCAGATGCAGTCAATGTACAAGCTACAGTTGAACTCTTGCTGGCTACCAAAGGTGAGAAGATTTACAAGGAACGCTTGATGAAGCTTTTGCCGGTAATTGATGTTCAATTTGATTGGGTGGGTGGAGCTGCGGCGCGTGCGCTTCCATTGATGGATGCAAATTATCGCAAGCGTCTTGAAGCAATTGCAGTAAAAGCCAAGACTCGCATAGATAACGAAATTGCCAATACTCCCTTTGGTGTACCGATTAACGAAACTGCTTGGGCCGGCTCAATTCAAGTGGCGACTTTTGCCACCAACATGTACATGTTGCATAAATCCTTTCCAAAAATTTTCAGCGTCGACTACACCCTCAACGCACTCGACTACATGCTGGGCCGCCATCCGGTGAACAATGTTTCTCTGGTCTCAACTATAGGCACACGTTCCAAACTCGTAGCCTACGGCCACAACCGTGCAGACTACAGTTTTATTCCCGGCGGAATGGTCCCGGGCCCGTTAGTTATTAAACCGGACTACCCGGAATTAAAAACCGATTGGCCGTTCCTGTGGTTTGAAAATGAATACACGGTAGCAACAACATCTGCTTACATTCTGGCTGCAAATGCGGCGACTGCGGCGGCGAAGGAGTAAATAAAAAAATAGTAAAATTAAGCAGGGCCGATGCGTAAAACATCGGCCCTTTTTGTTTTCAGTTTATTTTTTTTCAATGTGTTTCGTAGAACTAAGCGCTAAAACTTTTAAAGTTAACTTAATGCTAGCTGGTCAGGCACATCCAACTTTGTTAGCATCAACGTTCCTCATACGAATATTCAGCAATATTTTAAAAAGGTAAAGGATACGAGTCGCCAACCGCAGCCTAAGTTAAACGGATGACAAAATGGAGTTATTCATGTCTGTAATACCTCACGAAATTCCCATTTTATTGCTCATCTAAGCTCGCAGGCTTTTGAATAGCGATGCTATGGTTGTATTAAACAGGCACAACTCAGTAGTTAAAGATATCTATACACATTGGAGATGTTTATATGGAAAATTTGGAATCAAATAAATCCAGTCAGGAGATTGACTTACAGATCAATGCTCGAGTTGAAAAGGCATTGGAACAAGTGCGGCGGGATTATCAAAGTGCAATTGAAAATATCGAAAATAAAATTGTCGCCAAGAATAGTTTTATCAGTGAAAAGGCTATTGAAAAATCGTTAAAAATTCTTTATCCGCTGTTAGGTTCCCTTGCTGGATTAATAGTTATTATTTCATATTTTGGTTATGGGGATATAAAGACAAGCGTAATAAATTACACAAATGCTAAAGTTGATCAGTGGCTTGCCGTGGAGGAACGCGATTCTCCCTTGAAAGAAAATTTATCAACCTTAAGGGATAGATACTTTTTGGATGCCATTTTTATCAGATGCTATAAGTCAAAAGCAGATGATCGTTATTCAGACTTTAAATTGACCCCAAAAGAAATTTCAGAGCTTGTTCGTATTGCCAACCTTCCTGATACTTCATTAAAGGATTATTCAGATATTCTCACTGTATACATGTCAAGTTATGTGTTTGGGGCATTTTCATTTCCCGCAGACTACAAGGGAAATATGTTCATGGATATTTTCACTAAAGAAGGATTTAAAGAACAGTCGCAAAAGCAAAGAGAATTCTTGAGCATTTTTTCACATGATTATGCTGTGTTTGGATTGGCCAAAACGCTTCTGGATAAAGAGAATAGATATACCGAAGAAGCCTTCGATATCGTAGCCAACTTACAGTCAGAAACTGCGGTGGCGTATGCAAATGTGCACCTTCAACCCGGTAAAATTTCGTCGCTGGATCGAAAAATGGCAAGTGTTCTTGCTGAGCATGATTTCCAGTCCCAAACTTTAAAAAAATACATCGATTTTCTTTTCGATCACCGACAAGATACAGAAGAGTGGTTGTTTCATTATTTATTTCTGTTTTCAAAAATCGCTTATCTGGAAACGGATCATGTTTTTTTTGTGAATAGAAATAAAAAAGAGGATGAGATAAAGCAGGCTTTTGTCGCAGAAATGCTAGTTAAGTTGATTAATGAAGGTTACTATCTCTATGTAGATAACCATTTTGACAAAAATGTAGTTTTTGGGAAGCCGAATGAAGCCACCAAGTACCTCACTAAAGGAGAGCTCGATAAAATATACAAAAATAAAACCTTGCTTAATCTGCTTGCCAATATGCATGCTGAAAATAGTGGTTGGATGTACAAACTAGTTAAAACTCTGGAGTTAAAAAATGGTGAGGAATATATTGCTACCCTTATGCTTACACTGGCCGATGGAAATAAAATAAAGCTGAATAATAACGATGTATTGGATAAAACCAATGTGAAGGGCGATGTATGGCTCACTATTTCTAACGCTGAACCCCACTCTTTGCTGGCGATATACCGCGATATGGCAGGCAATATTAAAAAAGCGGAAGTTTCAGCATTTGAAGGAAAAGAAAAAATAAACTTGGCATATCAGTATCTAGACAAGAACCTCGATTTCTTTTCAAAAGACACTGAACGATTTTAAGCCTTTTTTAGTTACCTTTTTAAGGTGAGCTATTGCGACTTAATTGTTTCAATCTTAATTCATGTAGATACAGGCGACAATGCGGTTGATATGGCGTTAAAACGCAGGCGATTTTATGAAGCCACTATTTTCGGTATTGAATAAGTTTTTAAAACTAAAAAAAATTTATTTTGCTGCCTGAAAAAATATAATATTGCTAAAGTAAATTGCTAGAAAAAGTTCAGCTACGCTGATACCATTGCCAAAACCTTCCTTCATGGAGTACGGAAACACTGCTAACGCAGAACCGCTTTAACGGATGAATACATGGATCATTTCTGTATACAAATTCTTTATTTACAATCTGTTCGTAATTTTTTTGCGAAAAATTTCTATGAGAAAATAATGGCTATTTTCGGGGTTTTCAAATTACTGCTTTTAATCACTTTTGCAGTGAGCTTTAGTTATTCTGCGGCTGAAAATATTACCGGAAAATTAATTTGTAATAACGAATCTATTTCAAAGTTTGATGAGCTACTTACGTAGCTGTCATAAAAAATTATCATGGTGGAAGTCAAATTTACAAAGTTACGTTCAAAAACGGAATTGGTATGGTTATTCAATTAATAAGATTGTGTGCCCTCATATATCTGATTAGTGGTTGCTCACAAAGTAAGTTTACTGAATATAAAGTGGAAGATAAAACCATGTTGCTTGGAAACCAAACAAGCTGTGAATTTAAAGATTTTAACCTACCTAATAATTCTAAAATTTATGCTATAGGCAATTACAAAGGGAGAGATTTGAATTTATTTATCGACAAGAGCAGCCACAAAGCTACTCAGTTTGATATTGTCATTAATTCACCTAATCAGCCAGTAGCTTTAATATTGGGTAGTTATGAGCCATCAGTATGGAATATAGGGTGGACTAAGAATACCAAAATTATAGCAATTGCTGCATCTGGCAGTCATAGGCAGATTTTGGCTG
>CBHTVU010000103.1:0-13411 GCA_966096785.1 uncultured Gammaproteobacteria bacterium
TAAGTTAAAATCGGCCTGCCTGAGGTATTAATTTTAGTGATAGTTTGCTCGCGAATATCTGCCGGTAAATCGCTGCGTATGCGGCTAAGCACATCGCGCAAATCATCCACGGCGTCAGATAGATTTTTCTCCAAACGCAACTCAACTGCAGTCGTCACTGCGCCGTTATCAATTACCGTATAAACATGTTTTATATCCGGTAAGTTCGCTATGCCATTTTCAATTTTGCGCGCTACTTCATTTTCCAGTTGTCCGGGAGAAGCTCCAGGCAAAATAGTGGTAACCACAACCACGGGCAATTCAATGTCAGGGTATTCCTGAACGATCATTCTTTTAAAACTGAACAATCCTAATACCGTCAGCAAAATAAATAAAAGTGCGACAGGCGTTGGATTTTTTATGGACCAGGCTGAAATGTTCATAGACTTGTTTCAACCTTGGTTATCAAGTTAATGGATGAATTAACTTTTGCATTAGTGGTAGATGTTAAGGCTGTATCTACCACATGGACGGTATCGCCATCTGCGAGAAAACCTGCACCTTGTGTGACTAATGTGCTCTGCTCCGTAATTCCCTGAGTCACTTCAATACGCTCACCAATTCTTCTGCCAAGCGCCACTTGAGTTTGGGCTACTTTGCCATCTGCAGCTACGTGAAATACAAAACTCGATCCATCGCGAAATACCACAGCTGATTGCGGCACAGTCAAACCTTTAGAAGCGCCCAGTTCAAATTGGCCGGTAGCAAACATGCCCGCGCGCACTGCAACATCCGCAGGAAGATCTACATAAACCAGCGCAGTTCTGGTTTTGGAATCTACGGTGGGCGCAATCATGCGCACTTCGCCTTGCAAGGTGCGGCCGTCAGCCAATGCAAGATTTACAGTTTGTTTAATTTGAATGCGCATCAAATTTTCCGGCGTAACTTCTGCGCGCCATTCAAGGCGATTTTTTCTGACCAAACGGAACAACTCTTGCCCCTGTTGCGCAACAACACCTATAGTCGCGCTACGCGATGAAATAACCCCGTCATCAGGTGCTAAAATTTCGGTTTGACGTTGACGAATTTTTTCGCTTTGTAGTCGCGCTGATTCCGCCATAACGCGTGCGCTTGCACTTCGCTCTGCGGTTAAATATTGTTTGATTTGTTGTTCGCTCAAAGCATTGCGTGTTTCAAGAATACGTGCACGATCAGCGTTAGCCTGGGCTTCGGATAAAGCTGCATTGGCAACTTCCAAACTGGCTTTTTGCTCTTCCACACTTGCATTCACACTGTCGGATACAAAGCGGGCGAGCACTTGGCCGCGCTTCACCTGATCGCCCACATCCACCAACACATTGGCTAATTGCAGGCCGCTGAGTTCTGCACCAATGACAGCTTCTTGCCACGCCAGGATGCTGCCATTGGCCGACAATAAGTTTGGCCAATCAGCAGTTTCCGGTTTGCAGACGCGCACGTTTAACGCGGCTTTTGGTTTGGTTACAACGGTGGCTGTTGTTTTATCAGGTGTTAGCAAAAACAAACCCAGCACGCTAAGCACGCTGACTGTTGCCACTACCCACACTTTTTTCCCTGTTACTGTTTTCATGAATTTTTTTCACCTTTATTCGTTCGAAAGTATTTGAGTCGTAGTGCATTCAAGCCGCATCACACAGATTCAATAAATTGTCGCAGTGCAGCGCCCAGTGAATTTACCTGGGGAGCTATAATCAGACTCTCATGACTCCCCTCGACCGAAACCATTTTAAAACTTCCCTGCAAAAATCCGTTCCAACCGTAATCATCTGCAACCTGATTAAAGTCGATGGATGATTCATTGGCTTTAAAGAGGCATACATTACCGTCGTATATCGGAAAGGTTTTTTCAAAGAAATAATCTGTCAAGGTATCTTCATGTTGTTTGCGGCTGAATAAATAATCGCGCACAAATTCCACATCTACATCGTGCGTAATATTGTGGTGCGCCATTTGTTCAGCCACATCGGCAATACGCTGCTCATCCGTCATTTCCTTCAAACGAGGCAGATCCACTTGCAAATCACACTGCAAATAATATTTAAAATCCTTAAAAATAAAATGCATGTAATCTGCATCCAGTGCCTGGGTATTTCTATGGAATTTTGCTTGGGCAAGAATTTTTTCACTTAAATCAGCAAACGTGTCAATGAGCCCAAGGCTTTCAACAATATGGCCCTGCGCCTTCAAGAGGCTTGCTAGTTTCAGCGCAACAAGTCCGCCGTGGGAATAGCCAATCAAACGATAGTGCCCTGCTGGTTGAATCTCTTTTAACGCATGCAAGTAGGCCGCACACAGTTCGTCTATAGTGGCTAAAGATACAAGCTTTTGCCCGCGAATATCTATGGGTTCAAAACATTGCAAATTATAGTCAGGTAAGGTGTTAGCCAAATACTGAAAGCTCAACCCGTGGCCATTAACACCGGGAATACAAAATATTTTCGGATTTTCTTCCAAGCCAAAACTGACGAGGGGCGATTGTTTATGCAATGTTTGTTGCGTATCTAAAAAGCTGGCGAGATCTTGAATAGTTCGATGTTTAAACAAATCTGTTACAGAAATCTCTGTACCAAACTCGCGAGAAATAAATGACACCATTCTGATAATACTCAGCGAGGTGCCGCCCAGATCAAAGAAATCTTCATCAACACTGATTGCATTGCGGTTATCAATTTTTAATACATACATCCATTGTTCATGCAATTTTATTTCGGTGTGAGTTTCAGGCGCCCTACCATTTCGCTCAGCACTTGTTGAGTTTTGTTGGAGGTTATTGTTCGACTCTACTAATGCTTTGCGGTCCAACTTGCCGTTGGGTGTTAGTGGCATTGATTGCACTTGAACAAAAATATTAGGCAACATAAATTGCGGCAAGTCTGTGGCTAAAGCAGCACGCATAGTAGCAACATCTAACTCGTGGCCATCACGCATAACCATATAAGCGACGAGTTGCTTTTCACCCTTATGATCATCGCGTGCTATCACCACAGCTTCACGCACACTGGTTAAAGCATTGAGTTTGGTTTCAATTTCTCCGAGCTCAATACGGAAACCGCGAATTTTTACCTGGAAGTCATTGCGCCCCAGGTACTCCACTTTTCCATCTGCGCGGAAACGGCAGAGGTCACCGGTTTTGTACATGCGCGCATTCGCATCTGCACCAAATGGATCACGTAAAAAACGTTCAGCCGTCAGCTCGGGGCGATTCAAGTAACCGCGTGTTACGCCTTCACCGCCAATAAATAATTCACCACTTGTACCTTGTGGCACGAGCCGTAACTTTTCATCCAAAATATACAAACGCGTATTGGCAATAGGCTTACCTATGGTGATGCCTTCGTCTAAAGATTTAATACAATGTAACGTGGACCAAATAGTCGTTTCGGTGGGGCCATAAAGATTCCAGATAGCAGCGACATGCTTGAATAAATCACGCGCTAAATCTATTGGCAGTGCTTCACCACCCACCATAATTTTTAAATTGCGTGCGTGCGTTGGCCAGCCGTGTTCAACTAACATGCGCCAGGTTGATGGCGTTGCCTGCATAACAGAGACGTGATGCTGATCAATCAGTCGTGACAGATGATGCGGATCATTCGCCGTGATGCGGCTGGTCAATATGATGCGAGCACCGCAGAGTAACGGCAGGAAAATTTCCAGCGCAGCAATATCGAATGACAGTGAAGTCACATTGAGCAAAACATCGCTGGAGCTTAACCCCGGTTTTTGCTCCATAGTCACCATAAAATTCATCAGGTTGCGATGTGTCACCATCACGCCTTTGGGCTTGCCAGTTGAACCCGATGTGTAAATGACGTAAGCAAGATTATCGGTTGTAGCCCCTTCCAAACGAGCGAGCTTGTGCGTGGGTTGCTCGTTTAAAAATTCGCGCTCGCTGTCGAGATTCACCAAATTTTCACCGCCCATTTCGAGCACTAATATTTCAGTAGCGGCGTGAACCAAACACACCACCGGAGCGCTGTCGGTGAGCATGTGTGCGAGGCGATCAACCGGGTAAGCGGGATCAAGTGGTACGTAAGCGCCACCCGCTTTATGGACGGCGAGCAGTGCAATCACCAAATCAATACCGCGTTCAATGCAGATTGCAACACGACTGTCGGGAACCACACCTTTATTGCGTAAGTGATGTGCTAATTGATTTGCGCGTGCATTGAGTTCGCCGTAATTGATGCTTTGATCTTCATAGACAAGAGCGGTCACATTTGGGTGTGCAGTGGCCTGCATTTCAAAAACGTCGTAAATAAAACCGTCATGTGGATAAGCCAAATCGGTGGAATTCCAGGTGCGTGTTAATAATTCTTTTTCTTCTGCTGGCAAAACATCAATCGTTGCAATTTCAGTTTCTGGTGCAGTTTGGATTCGCTCGATCAACCCGACTAATGCAGTGTGTAAATATTCTTTAATGCGTTGCGCAGAAATGGGTTGCCGCGCTTGAACGGTAAGCACGAAACCCTCGCCTTGATCATCAACTGCCAAACTGAGCGGGTAATTAGTGCGCTCACTTCCACTCAAATGCTCAAAGCCGAGAAGCTCACTGAGATTTTGCGCTTCATGCTCGTGGGGTATGGCGCTGTAGCGATAATTCAGCAGCGCCGTAAATAATGGTGTCGAACTTGAAACCGCGCTGGCGCGTTGCGCCTGCGCCAGTGAGGCATGCTCATGCTTCAGCAACTTCACTAATAGCAGATGAGTTTGTTTGAGACTTTCCACTACTGGCATTTCGCCAACATTGACGCGTATTGGCAATGTATTAATAAACAAACCCATTCCTCGATCTGCCTGGGCACCACCCTGCATGCGTCCGAACAATACAGTACCGAACACCACATCTGCACGACCAGTCACGCGTGCTAGCACCATTGCCCAAGCGAGGTGAAACAAACTCGCTGCACTGACACTGGCGCGTTTTGACTCCTGACGAATTGCCTGCGCCAGTGCTGAGTCCAACACTAAATGCGCTTCTTCAATTTCGCTCGCATCACCCTGAACATTTTGTACATCGAAGGGAATGGTAGGCTCGCTGATATCACCCAGCATTTCAGTAAAGAAGGCGTCGTGTTCTGCTTTACTCACGCCTAATCTTGCTTGCGCCACAAAATTGCGAAAAGGAACCGGGCTGGAAAGTTCAGCCTCGCGACCCATTAGGATCATAATGATCTCGGAAATTATCAGCTCAAGAGTTGTGTGATCAGCCGTCATATGATGCATAAGGGTGGCCAGCAACCAGCGGTCCTTCTCACTGTCACGCGCTATAAAGCATCGAAGCAAAGGCGCCTGGCTTATATCAAAACGAAAATGACGTGGGTCAATATAAGCTTCAAGTTGAGCCTGGGCGTCACCTGCTGACTCATCAAAATTCAATGTTTCAACAGGCACTGATGCTTGGCGGTAGACAACCTGAACCGGCTCTTCCAACCCTTGCCACACTATGCCGGTGCGTAACACATCATGGCGATTAATTACTTTCTGTATTGCTTCCAAAAAACTCCACAACTGCGACTCAGATTTAAATGCGATGACATGGGGAAGCAAATAAACATCGCCTTGCGTCTGCATCAGGTGGTGAAACAATATTCCTTCCTGTAAAGGTGCCAGCGGGTAAATATCCTTAATATTACCGGCGCCACCTTTTACGGCATCAACTATTCCGTCAATTTCTTGCTGGCTGAGATCAACAAGCGTCAGCATTTCTGGCGTGATTTTAAAATTAAAATCTGTATCGGGCGTATCCAATGCAACGTCTACCGATAGCAGGCTGTCCAATAAATTTTGTTTGTTCTCGCGTAAGAGCGACGTCAATTCGGCGTTCATAGCACCACGTGGCGCCTGCACGATGAGCTCATCTTGTTCGCGAAAAATACGGATGCTTTTGGCTTCGCACAGTTTAAAAATATCTTCCATTTTCATAGCCTGAACTCCTCAAATTCCTGTTCACTAAGTGCTTGGTGGTTAATTGCATCTAGTTGTTCACTAGATGCACGCTCGGTTAAATCCTGATTTACCAATTCGGGGATAAGATTAGGCGGCGGTAGTATCGGTTCATAAAGGTCTGCGCCTCGATTGACCCGCTTCGCTAGTTCGGCAAGGCTTGGAGCCATAAAGATGACTTGAACATCCGCATGCAAACCAGCTTGGCGCATGTGCTCGATCAAGCTAACCGCCAGCAGTGAATGCCCCCCCAATTCAAAGAAATTATCGTGTCGCCCTACTCTCTCCTGTTTCAATACCCGCGCCCAAATCTCGCTAAGAGTGATTTCAATATCGCCCTCTGGAGCTTCGTAATGTCGGCTAAGGTAAGACTCGGCGCCCGGTACAGGTAAAGCTTTGCGGTCGAGTTTTCCGTTTGGCGTAAGCGGTAAGCTTTCTAATTGAACGAAGGCACTGGGAATCATAAATTCTGCCAATTCTTCACTGAGTGCTGCGCGCACTGCAACTAGGTCAAGTGACTGGCGTTCCGATGTTGTTATGTAGGCCACCAAACGTTTATCACCATACTCAGTGCGGGCGATGACTACAGCATCCATAATACTGTCCAGAGCCACGAGCTTGGCTTCAATCTCACCCAGCTCAACACGGAAACCACGGATTTTGACCTGGAAGTCATTGCGTCCTACGTACTCAATATTGCCGTCTGCACGGTAGCGGCAGAGGTCACCGGACTTATACATACGTGCCTTCGAATCTGTAACGAACGGATCTTGCAGGAAGCGCTCGGCAGTCAATTCAGGACGGTTCAGATAACCTCGCGCTACACCTACGCCACCGATATAGAGTTCACCGGTAACCCCTGGAGGTACAGGATTTAAGTTGCTATCAAGGATGTAAAGTTGGGTATTCGCAACCGCTTTACCTATGGCTGGCGGGCCTTGATCGTCCACATTACATTCGTATAAAGTCGCACAAACGGTAATTTCCGTTGGACCATAGCCATTGAGCAGTCTGCGACCCACACCCCAACGTTTCACCAAAGCCTCACCCCACGCTTCCCCAACGACCATCAACACCTCAATGGGATCCAGAGTGGCGTCATCTGGCATAGTACTCAGCACGGCTGGCGTTAAAGTTGCGTGAGTGATCTGGTGTTTGGCCACAAAATCAATTAATTCGCTACCTACCAATAACTTGTCCTGAGGCGGCAAATACAAAGTAGCTCCGAACAACAGGCTGTTAGTGATTTCATAGATACAAGCATCGAAACTGAACGAGGCAAACTGCAAACAACGGCTACCCGCGGTTATACCCAACACGGAATGCACATGGCTCGCCATATTCACAAGCCCCTGATGCGTCACCATTACGCCTTTGGGCTTACCGGTTGAGCCAGAGGTATAGATGATGTAAACCAGATGCTGCTCATCCATATCCACCACCTCCCGTGCGAGGTTGATGTTGCCCGGTTGAATACTCCAGTCGCTCTTGTCAGTGTCGAGATCAACTAAGGTCGTATCAGCTAATAGTTCACCAAGCAAGGCGGTAGTACTGCCTTTGGTAATCGTCACCACCGGGTCACTGTCATCCAACATAAAAGCGAGGCGCTCAAGCGGATAAGCGGGATCCAGCGGCACATAGGCACCACCGGCTTTCATAGTGGCAAGCACGGCGACCACCATGTCAACACTACGCTCAATACAGATCGCCACACGGCTATCTGGTTCTACCCCCTGCTCGCGTAAATGATAAGCCAGCTGGTTAGCACGCTCATTCAACTCGGTGTAGGTGACTTGCTCTCGATCACTTACAAGCGCTATAGCGTGCGGTGTCTGTTGAACCTGTTGTTCAAAAATCTCATGCACGCACAGATATTGGGGGTAGGTCGCCTGATTTGAATTCCACTCCACCAACAATTGATCGCGCTGATTTTGTGAGAGTAACGGCAGGTCGGCCAGGATGCGTTGATCATCCTCTACGATCGCCTCTAGCAGTACTATCCAATGGCCGATATAGCGTTCAATCGTGGCTTCATCGAACAAGGCTGTTGCATAGTCTAAAGTGCCTTTGATCTGGCCATTAACCTCTTGCAAGGTCAGAGCAAGATCGAACTTGGCCGTGGTGCAGTTTTCCAAATCGATTGTAGTAAATTCCAGACCCGGCAAGGTCAAGGTACCTTCTGGCGTATTCTGCCAGGCGAACATGACTTGGAAGATCGGGGTGTAGCTGAGTGAGCGTGGCGGTTTAACCAGATCCACGATTTGTTCAAACGGCAGGTCCTGATATCGCTGAGCGGCAAGAACTTGTTGTTTGCCATGTGCCAAGAGATCGCTAACGCGTTGGCTGCCTTCAACATTCAACCGCAAGGCGAGTGTGTTAACGAAGAACCCAATCAGGCCTTCCGTTTCATGGCGGTTACGACCGGCGATGGGACTGCCAATCACAATATCGTCCTGACCTGACAATCTACCCAGCAAGGTGCCCCAGCTCGACAACAACGTCATATACAAAGTCATGCCGTGACGTTGACTTAAGGCTTTGAGTTTACTGGTCAGCTCTTTGTTGAAGACGACTTTGTGGCTCGCACCCACAAAGCTTTGTTGTAGCGGACGTGGACGGTCTGTGGGTAACTCCAGTAAGGATGGAGCTGTCCCCAAGTTAGATAACCAGTAATCCGCTTGTTGCTGTAATTGATCGCCACTTAACCAGTGACGTTGCCAATCGGCATAGTCAGGGTATTGGATGGCTAATAGCGGTAATGGATCACGAGAATGATCGCTGCCCTCATGGCGATAAACTTCATAGAGCGCGCTGACTTCATTCATCAAAACACCCAATGACCAGCCATCAGAGATGATGTGGTGCATGCTGATGTAAAGAACGTGTTCCTGTTCAGAAAGCTTGATCAAACAGGCACGAATCAGCGGACCATTTTCCAGATCAAAGCTCGCACTTGATGCCGCTTCCAACGCTTGTTGCAATTGTGCTTGTTGAACCGAAGCATCGCAATTTTGCAGATCTTGCACTTGTAATTCCATGCCCACATCAGTATCACCGATGGTCTGGATTACCTGCCCTTCGTGTTGGATAAAGGTAGTACGCAAGGCTTCATGACGAGCCACTATGCGGTTCAGGGTGGCTGACAGGATTGACCTATCTAACTCACCCGCCAGCTTCACTCCACAATGAATATGGTAAGCCTCGCTCACCCCTTCCATCTGCGCGAGGAACCATAAGCGTTGTTGGGCGAATGAGAGTGGAAGCGGCAATTGACGGTTTGCTAAGGTAATCGCCGGTAGTTTAAGGTCACTGCTGTGGCTATCTACTACAGCCGCAAAGTCAGCCAATACCGGATGGCTGAACAACTCATTAAGACTCACTTCAACGTTCAAGCCCTGGCGAATGCGTGACAGCAGTTGTACTGCCAATAACGAATGCCCACCCAGATCGAAGAAGTTATCGTGACGACCGATTTTTTCTTGCTTGAGTAAAGTGGCCCAGATTGCACTCACGGCAATTTCTGTATCACCCATCGGCTCTTCGTAGCGTTTGCTAATGTAGGCATCCGCATCTGGAGCAAGTAAGGCATTGCGATCAAGTTTGCCGTTGGGGGTAAGCGGCAGGCTTTCCAGCTGAACAAATGCACTTGGAATCATAAATTCCGCAAGCTCTTCGGCGAGCGTGGCACGTACTGCAGTTACATCGAGAGGTTGATGTTCCGGTGTAGTGACATAAGCCACCAAACGTTTGTCACCATTATCCGTACGGGCAACGACCACCGCATCGACAATGCTATCCAAGGCCACGAGCTTGGCTTCGATTTCACCCAGTTCTACGCGGAAACCACGCAATTTGACCTGGAAGTCATTACGACCTACGTATTCAAGATTTCCGTCTGCACGATAACGACACAGGTCGCCGGACTTGTACATACGCGCGTTCGGATCAGCAACAAACGGATCTTTCAGGAAGCGTTCGGCGGTCAGTTCAGGGCGTTTCAGATATCCTCTCGCCACGCCGGCACCACCGATATAAAGCTCTCCAGTAATACCTATAGGCACAGGTTGTAAATGACCGTCGAGAATGTACAACCTGGTATTGGCAACTGCTTTTCCAATAGCCGGTTGCCCCTGATCATCCACTTTACAATTGTAAGTAGTAGCACAGACAGTAATTTCAGTAGGACCATAGGCATTAATGAATGTGCGGCCCGGTGTCCAACGTTTCACCAACATTTCGCTTGATGCTTCACCACCTACTGCAAGCACTTTGATTGAATCCAAGGTAGCATCATCCGTCATTGCGTTTAACACTGCTGGCGGCAAGATTGCATGGGTAATCTGGTGAATGGCTGCAAAATTAATCAGCTCAGTTCCCACCATCAGCTTGTCTTTAGGTGGCAAATACAAGGTGGCGCCAAACAATAAGCTGGTAGTCAGTTCATAAATCCAGGCATCGAAACTGAAAGAAGCAAACTGCAAATACCGACTGCCCTCCGCTACACCCAATACCAAACGCATACTAAGGGCAAGGTTCACAAGGCTTTGGTGGGTGATCATGACACCTTTGGGGTTTCCGGTTGAACCAGAGGTATAAATGACGTACACCAGATGTTGTGCATTTAAATTCACTGCATCGCGTGTTGGATTATTTCTGTCAGGCTGAGTGCGCCAGTCACGCGTGTAAGTATCAAGGTCAACTACCGTGGTCTTGGCAAGCAGTTCTCCAAGCATACTAGTCGTTTTCCCTTTAGTGATAATTACAACCGGCTCACTGTCCTCGAGCATAAATGCTAATCGATCCATGGGGTACGCAGGATCAAGCGGAACATAAGCTCCGCCCGCTTTCATGGTCGCTAATACGGCCACGACCATTTCAACACTGCGCTCAACACAAATGGCCACGCGGCTATCAGGAACAACACCCTGCTCACGCAGGTGATGGGCAAGCTGGTTAGCACGTTGATTGAGTTGCGCGTAAGTAACTTTTTCGTCTTCAAATACCAATGCAATGGCATCCGGCGTTTGTTGCACTTGCTGCTCAAACAACTCATGAATGCAACGATCCTGCGGATAATCAGCGTTAGTATTGTTCCACTCAACCAACAACTGATTGCGTTGTTCACTTGAAAGCAATGGAAGATCGGCAAGCGTGCGTTGATCGTCTTCGGCTATCGCATCAAGCAGCAATTGCCAATGGCCAATATGACGTTCAATCGTCGCAGCATCGAACAAGGCGGTCGCGTAGTCCAATGTTCCCTCAATTCCGCCATTCACTTCTTGCAGGGTCAGGGTTAAATCAAACTTGGCGGTGGTTCTGGCTTCCAGCTCAATCGGTGACAGTTCAAGTCCCGGCAAGGTCAACGCACCTTCCGGTGTGTTCTGCCAGGCGAACATCACCTGGAAGATCGGGGTGTAGCTTAAGGAACGTGGTGGTTTTACCAGATCCACCACTTGTTCAAAGGGCAGGTCCTGGTATTGCTGAGCAGCAAGCACTTGTTGTTTGCTGTGGGCAAGTACGTCAGCAACGCGTTGGCTTCCCTCAACATTCAATCGTAACGCCAGGGTATTCACGAATAAACCAATCAGGTTCTCGGTTTCATGGCGGTTACGACCGGCTATCGGGCTACCAATCACGATATCGTCCTGACCGGATAATCTGCCCAGCAAGGTTCCCCAGCTCGAGAGCAAAGTCATAAACAAGGTCACACCGTGACGCTGACTTAAAGTTTTAAGTTTGCTAGTCAGCTCCTTGTTAAACACAACCTTATGGCTGTCACCGGCAAAGCTTTGTTGTAATGGACGTGGGCGATCTGTGGGTAATTCCAACAAAGCTGGTGCTGTGCTCAGGTTGGAGAGCCAGTAATCCGCTTGTTGCTGTAACTCATCCCCACTCAACCAGTGACGTTGCCAGTCGGCATAGTCAGGGTATTGAACTGCCAGTGGCGGTAACGGATCACGAGAATGATCGCTGCTTTCATGACGATAAGCTTCATACAAGGCGCTCACTTCATTCATCAACACACCCAATGACCAACCATCAGAGATGATGTGGTGCATGGTGATGTAGAGAATGTGTTCCTGTGCAGAGAGTTTAATCAAGCAAGCACGAATCAGTGGGCCATGTTCCAGATCAAAGCATGCGCTGGAAGCGGCTTCAAGAGCCTGTTGCAACTGGGCGTGTTGGACTGAAGCTTCGCAATGTTGTAAGTCAATAACATCCAACGCCATTCCACTGTTCTGGACATCGCCAATCAGCTGGATGACCTGCCCTTCGTGTTGGATAAAGGTTGTGCGCAAAGCTTCGTGACGAGCGACGATACGGTTCAGGGTTGCAGATAAAATTCCACGATCCAACTCACCAACCAGCTTCACACCACCATGAATATGGTACGCCTCGCTCACGCCGTCCATCTGCGCCAGGAACCATAAGCGTTGCTGGGCGAAGGAAAGTGAAAGTGGCAATTGACGATTCGCCAGGGTAATCGCCGGTAGCGCAACGTCATTGCTGTGACTATCGACCACAACCGCAAAGTCAGCCAGTATCGGATGGCTAAACAACTCGTTAAGACTCACTTCAACGCTTAAGGATTGGCGAATACGTGACAGCAGTTGAACTGCCAATAACGAATGACCACCCAGGTCGAAGAAGTTGTCGTAACGACCCACTTGCTCTTGCTTGAGTAAACTTGCCCAGATTGCACTGACGGCAATCTCGGTTTCACTCACAGGTGCTTCGTATACCTGGCTGATATAGGCATCGCCTTCTGGTGCTGGTAACGCATTGCGATCCAGCTTGCCGTTCGGGGTAACGGGTAAAGCATCCAGTTGCACAAAGGCACCGGGAATCATGTAGTCCGACAGGTCTTGTGCCAATGCTGTACGGGTTGCGGCAACGTCTAAGGGTTGTGCATCACGTGTTGTCACGTAAGCGACCAAACGTTTATCGCCATTGTCGTCACGGGCAATCACCGCTACATCGACGATGTTATCCAGCGCGGCAAGCTTGGCTTCAATCTCACCCAGCTCAATCCGGAATCCACGGATCTTCACCTGGAAGTCATTACGGCCGATATAGTCGATAGTACCGTCTGCACGGTAACGGGCAAGGTCACCGGTTCTGTACATACGAGCACTCGAACCGGATGTTGATGATTCCGTGTTGATTACAAATGGATCGGCAAGGAAACGTTCAGCGGTTAAGTCTTCACGATTCAAATAACCGCGACCCACTTGCACACCACCGATATACAACTCACCCGCTACACCCACAGGGACAGGTTGTAACGTCGCATCGAGTAAGTAGATGCGAGTGTTGGCAATCGGGCGGCCAATCGGGATGGCATAGCCAGTTGAATTAGCTTGACATACCCACTCGGTCACATCGACGGCAGCTTCGGTTGGACCGTAAAGATTGATGAGACTTACATCTTTGATTTGCTCATGGA
>CBHTVU010000104.1:0-13331 GCA_966096785.1 uncultured Gammaproteobacteria bacterium
GTCGATGCTTCGGCCACAGCGCTATGGGCGTATAGACTGCTATCATCAGAAACTATTGCGTGGGCAAGTACATAACGGGAAGAAACAAAACGCGCTCGTTGCACAAACGCTTCGGCAGCTTGCGTATTCCCCAGTGATGATTGTTCTTGCGCTTTAGCGAGATAGCGCTTCGCAATTTCATCCAACCCGGCCTTTGCATCATCATTTAATGCATCCATGTTTAATATTTTTTGATAGTAACCATAAGCATTATCTTCAATAGGTGCAGTCAACCTATCCATTCCCAACGCGCGCTCGGCCTGAAGAAGCAAATCATTTATATGATTCGTTAAGTCTTCACTTTTTTGAATTGGATTTATAATCCCCTTATGATCAATACTCTCCTCGTCACTGTTGACATGCTCTTTAACGGGTGATTGGATAGCCGGTGCAGTAACAAGATGCTCAGGAACCGGAGAGGCGGCTGCAGGCACGGGTGTGTTTAGAGAGGATTTATTAAATACAAATTTTTGCAAAACATAATTGATAGTCAATACACATACAAATACGATTAAAAATATTGAGACCAACGAAGCCCAGGAAAAATGTTTTTTTTGCGTAAATGACGCCGCATCAAGCAAAGCTTCATCGTAGCCTTCACTGCCGTCTGCTACAGTTTTATGGTGCGACAAATCGCGCAACATATCATTAAGCAAGCTCATAAACTTATTCCGAGCAGACCGGGCAAGATCAGCGCAGAAGCTGTTGCCAAAAGCGCAACACCCGGCCACACCCAAATATTACGCCCCGCAAGAATTCGACCTATTGATCGACTCTCTTTGGTATCTGCAATAGCTCTGGCCATATGACTACGAGTGACCTTTTCACTTTTTTCACCATAAGCAGCCAACATAGCCTTATGTGAAATCACATTAATCAAACGCGGAATTCCACCAGACGCACGATAAAGCAACCACAAAGCAGTATGTGAAAATAAATTAGCGCCGCGATAACCGGCAGAGCTTAAACGGTAAGCGACGTAATTAGCCAAACTTTGACGAGGAATTCCCTGCAAGTATTCCGAAAAAACGATGCGCTGTTTTAATTGGCGCAGATCCGGTCGATTTAATAATTCGTCAAGTTCTGGCTGGCCAATTAACACAACCTGCAAAAGCTTATTTTTCTCCGTTTCCAAATTGGTTAACAACCGCAATGCTTCTATGGTTTCGCGCGGCATTGCCTGGGCTTCGTCTACTACTAGAACAACTTGTTTTTTCTGTTGCGCGAGATCAACAAGCCGTTGATTTATTTCTCTCAGTAACTGATAAGAGGGAATCTCGGGCGAATAGGCAATACCTATTTCCTCAGCGAGGAACCATTTAAGTTCTTCCGGTGTGAGATAAGGGTTGGGAATGTAGGCGGTGAGGAAATTATCACCCAAGCTAGCGAGTAACTTTCGGCTAAGTAAAGTTTTACCCGTGCCCACCTCGCCAACTACTTTAATAAAGCCTTCACTGTGGCGAAGGGCTAACATAATGGTACTTAATACTTCGCGATGACTTTGACTATTGAAAAAAAACTGGGTGTCAGGTGTCAGCGAAAACGGGTGCTCTATTAATCCAAAGTGTTGGCGGTACATAAAAACCTCGGATAATTATCTAGATGAAATGTTTATTTTTTTTGTTTTTCTTCATTTAAATTTTGAATACGTTTTTCAGTTTCTTCCAGCTGCCCTTGCCAGGTATTGTCGTCCACAACAATAGGGCGTAACAGAATGACCAATTCAGTTTTAGATCGCGCTTTGCTTTTGGTACGAAACAAACTATTTAATAAAGGTATATCACCTAGTACAGGGCGCTTGCCATCACTATTGCGCTTGTTTTCCTGCATCAAACCACCCAATACTATAACCTGACCATTTTGAGCTTTAACAATACTGTCTGATTCACGAATACCGCGCAGTGCTAAAGGCAAGGAAAAATCCTGATTGCCTACAGTAAAGTTTTTTTGCTGATCGCTCACTTCACTGACAACAGGGTGTATATGCAAAACCACGTCACCATCTTCAGATATTTGTGGTGTTACATCCAATGATATACCGCTAAAAAATGGCGATAATTCAATATTAGGTGTGCTTGAAACCGAAGTAGCATTAGACGTGGTGTTATTGGAAATACCCGTTACAAAATACTCATCTGAACCAACACGAATGACGGCTTTCTGATTGTTGACAGTTGATACGCGTGGGCTCGATAAAACTTGTACTGAGCCCTGTGTTTCCAGCAAGGAAAGAATTTTTGTAATATCTTGCACACGAAGAAGCGCGGCAAAAGTTCCACCCGTATCTTCACTCAATGGAACTTCCAAAGATTTAAGTTCACCATCTTTGTTGTAATAGGTATAGGTTCTTGTTATAGGTCTAAATTTATTTACGGGTGTCGATCCGTCTGTATTCAAATCAAATGCGTCTTGTAAGTTATAACCTTGTGTTAGCTGACCACTAATCGCCCCCCAATTTACACCTGCTTCAAAGCCTTCATTTAAATTTACCTCAAGAATTTTTGCTTCAAGAATTACTTGACGTTTAACGCTCAACTCCGAGCGCTCGAGGAATTCCCGCACAGCACTTAATTCACTTGGAAGCGCTTTGACGACAATCATTCCGGCTTGGGGCGATATAGTGACTGAGCGATTTTCACTTTCACCACCAATAATTGTGGTCACCGTTGAACGTAAACTCGACCAAAAGTCTGTGTGATTTATAGTTTGTACACGCGACCCGGGTGTTATTCCCTGCCCGCCACTATTACCTGTACCTGACTCACCCGATTTATTTTTTTCGGCCGACTCTAACATGCCTAATAAATTGGCTGTATCGCCACCGCCATTATTCGAACCTCCGCCTGAATTGCCGGAGTTACCGTTACCTTGATTATTTGATTGTGCACGACCTACTAAAACTGCTGTATCTGAAACGCCTACGCGCTGAACATCAAGGTAGTTAATATGAAATACTTCTGTGCGTAGTGCATTGGCATAAATTGTATAAATTCCACGATCTTGCTTATATTCATAACCGTAAATATCACGCGTAACTCGCAGCACATCATCAATAGTCACGTTTTTTAAATCTAATGAAATAACACCACTAACTTCAGGGTGTACCACCACATTTATGCCTGTGCCATTCACTAACCCCAGAAAAAATTCCCTGGCAGAAACTCCACGTACGGAAACATCAAAGCGCTCTGTAAATTTTTTGCCACTGGCTGTTTTGATAGAATTGTTGTCCAAAAGAGATTTGGTGACAGCATCGGGTACGGCACTAGCTTTTTTGTTACGCTCTGCCTGCTCAGCAACAATTGCACTCATCTCATTTTCAACGGGATTTGTCTTGCTTGAATTATTGGAACAGCCGTAGGTAAAAATGACTGTCGTAATCGCAAGTAGTTTGAGTGCGAGGGAGAAGCCAGTTAGGTTATTTTTTAATGGCATAGCCATAACTCCAAAACATTATTTGCGAATTGCCGTGTTATCCAATGCCACACGCCAAATTTTTCCATTTTGCTGCAGGGTGACAGCCTCGGCATCGATTCTCTTGACTGAAGCTCCAACACCTTTAACAACTTGATTTTCCACTAGCACTTCGCCGTTAATAATGGCAATTTTTCGTTCACTTGAAATTAATATGCTGGTTAACTGAATTGTTTGCTGTGCATCACCGGAAGTTGCATTGGTTGCCGAAAAGCCCAAGGGTTTTGTTGGATCAACTACTTGCTCTTGCGCCCAGGACAAGGATGCGAACAATATTGCCATCACCACAGGTATTATTTTAAACACCGAAAAGCCCCTCTTCTGAACTCAGGGTATACACACGCAACTTAATTTCCGCGCTTGGATATTGCTCAACCTTATAATCAAGGCTTTGCCAATAAAAACGCCATGACAATTGTTCCAGGGACATCAGCAAGTGTACGACTTGATTAAAGCTACCTTTCACACGCAACTCAACCACGTGTTGAAAAACGCCTGCATTATTTTCGCTATCTGAAATAGTGCTTCCGTCGGTTGCGACAAATTGAAGCTCTTGCGCAGGCAGAGTGTTCACTTCCAGCAGCGTGAGTTGATCCGCTTTCTGTAACACTTCCTGTAGTGCAATTGGAAGCTGGTCCGCCTTTATTAAATTCTGTGAAACACTTTGTAATTGCGCTTCAAGCTTTTTAATATCTTCTTCCAACTGTTCTACTTGTTCATTTTTTATTTTATTGGGATTATTGAGTAAGCCCTGCGTTATCGCAGCTATTTGAGTTTGAAGCGCAGAGCGCTGGGTAGTAAGGTTTTCAATTTGAGCATGAGTGGCTTCTATTTTTTCATCAATTCCAGATTGCGCAAAATTCCATAACATGAAAATTGCAGCCATTATCGTAAGAAAAATTAACACTCTCTCACGCATGATCCGCGAATCGATTCTTTCCTGTATTTTCTTAAGGGACTCCAACATTAGTGTCCTCCCTCTCTCGCATTATTGGCGTTTTTTGCTTTTGTTAAACTAAATTTTAACAATCCCGATTCTTCTGAATTGCGCTCCACGTTGAGCACACCGAAGCCAACCTCGCTAAAGCTGGAATCCTTGCGCAAACGTTGTAAATAAAGTGGAATTTGATCTGCGTTTCGGGTAATGCCTGCGAGCTCTGCATAGGTGCCACCGCGCTGCAGGGAAAACGATTCAACTGAAATAGTAGGTAGCGACGCTTGTCCCATGGCAACCAACTGAGCAGAAAAACCTTTATCGTTGCCTAAATCCTGATGGGAAATCATGGCGAGTATTTTTTGGTGACGCTCTACACTTTTTTGTAATTGTGAAATTTTTGCATCTATTTCTGCACTGGATTCCGCCGGTTTCTTTGCACCCAGGAGTGCCAGCTGTGCCTGGATGGATTCCTGGCTTTTTTGTTCAACGTCTAATTGTTGCAATAAAATTTTATATTTGTGGTTCGAATAGAAAGAAAAACAAATAAGAAGAATTAAAAATGCCAAGCCTGCCCATAACATATGGATGGCTCGTAGTGGTTCCCGATTTGGACGAAATTCAGGTAAATATAAATTTATCTGCTGCATCAAGTCACCCCCACCGCGTCTTCACGCAAAGCGGCACCCAAAGCCAGCAGACACAATGACAAGCTATGCTCCTGAATATTTTCACCCAGTTGCACACCCGTCTCTATAGTAAATAATTCAATTTTTACTGCGAGACTATTGCGAATTTCGGGAGTAAGTTTATCTGCTGTAACATTTTCGCCGCACAAATAAACGTGACTCGGTGGAGTCTGGCGCATTTGCCGTTCGAAATAATCCAGTGAGCGCTGCAACTCTAAAACCAGCGCATCACCAGGCAGGTCATCCAGCAAACCAGCGTTATAAGCAAGTGCAAATTGTCGTGATAGATACAGATTTCCATCGCGAATAATTTGCAAACTTCCGCCACCTTGCCCAAGCTTCACCAAAGCTATTCCACGTTTTGTATCACAACAGGCTTGTGCGAGATTGCGCAGGCATAACTCGGGAATATCTATAGACTGCAAATTTAATTGTGCTGATTTCGCCTGCGCTATTAGTTGCGTAACCTGGGGGCGCTGGGCCACGACTGCATAAGCCATACGGCTCGTACCGCGAGCACTGTCTTCCGGCAATAAAAATGCATCCATAACTGCATCTGCAATCGGAAATTGAATTAAATCTTTTACCCGCCAACGCAAAGCGTCAGCTAGCTCTTCCGGTGGAACCTTTGGCGCCTCACCCAACAGCATTTGATAGCTGCCGCTACTCATCGCGATATTACAGGGAATTTTTTGCAACCCTAATTTCGCTAAACGCGCGCGTAAAACATCTGCAGCATCAACACTTTTATCAATCGGAATGAATTCAGAACTAACCAGTAGCGGTTGTTGAGTAGGCATTCGCTTAATGTAAGCAAAAGCAACACCCTCGGCAGCGAATTCAACACCGAGAGTTTCGTTTTGTCGCGATTTTGCATTAAACCAATTCAACCCAATGCCTCTCGCCGTTGAATCCGATGAAATTTTTCAAAAATAAAAAGAAAATAAACTCGATTGAGGTTTAATAACTCTTCTTTATAATTGGACGAAACCACATAACCTTTAACATTGACCTTAGACCATAAAAGGCAAAAGTGCCACAGGCTCATAGTGTTTAGTTTGTTGCGGAAAATATTAGCTAGCGACTTATTAGCGGACAAAAAAATCCCCAGCGAGCTGGGGATATGAAAAACAATTAACTACTAATTAAATTTGTTGGCATAGCGTGTAAAAGGTGTCTTCTACATAAGTAACTGGGCCCGCTGTTGCAGCCGGAGGAGTATTGACACCCGGAGTGCCTGCTATAGCCCGAACTTTACCGGTGTTACCATTACCGTCATCAAGCTGCACATCAATAGCAGAGGCAGACTTTCCTGGAACTTGACTTAAGCACACAACTCTCCCACCTAAAACGGGTGCGCCTCCAACACCGTTAACATCTGCAGTTATCCCGATCACACCCCCAAATGCATTCACTGGCAACGCTGGTACGCCCGTCAAATTAGCATTACCAGTGATGAACCCAGCAGCCTTAAGATGTTGCCAAAAACCTAAGGATTCACCTCCCGGGTTGAACGCTTGAGCATTCGTAGCATTTAGAACGCCGTTACTAGCATTAGCCGCTATCGTTATATTGGTCCATGAACCGCCGCGCTGTTGCAATGTTGCTAAGGGACCATCATCTCCTGGTAAACGCTTATATCTGTCTTGATAAGCATAAAGTGCCGCAGTAACACCGTTCATTTCGCTTACCGCTCTTTTGACTTTCGCACTCTCAATCAATTCTGTGCCTTTCAATACACCGCCCAGCAAGAGGCCGATGATAACCAGAACAATTGCAATCTCTACCAGCGTAAAGCCAGACTGCATTTTCTTGAATGTGATTTGTCGATTCATAAGAATACCTTCTTGCCTAAAAATGAGTTGTATGGACTTCTAGTCTTATTCTAAAAACACTTATATTGAATTTAGTGTAGTAAAGATTTTACGATTGCAAGAAATAAACGCGTAATTTTTATTCAGACAAAACATTAAAACAGCGTTTTTTAGCGCTACTGACCGGTTCTACCAAGCTCATAGGTTAAAGTCGAACGAGAAATCCATACCAGAATATCGTCGAATTCAAAATTAGTTCGATCATCTCCCGTTTTGGGGCGCATTACAAAATCATTGTTAGCGTTTAGATTTTCTAGCTGATCAGGAGAGACTGAAGCGGGGACATCTGCACCATCCCTTCCGGTTGAAAAGACCACAGCCACTATTTCGGTTGCAATAACTTGATTGGCTGCACACGCACTGTCACTGCATATCCGAAGGTTCGCAAGCTGTGTCGGAAATGGTGTTAGCGATCGCGTATAAATCCAATTGGCTCCAGCCGGGTTAGTAACCCGATATCTAAATGGTTGTTGCCAAGCATCAACAATATTCCCATTTAAAAATGTTCCTTCCATGCCTAAAGCTTGGAATGGCAAAAAACCATTTGGAGTATTGCAAATCAGAGGGGTGCCTGACCGATTTTCAGTACCATTTCCATTTAAAGCAGCAGGACAAGGAAACCTATTATTTGCCTGCACAAAACCAATAATTGCATTTCGTATTTCCTGAAGTTGACGCTCTGTTGCTTGCCGCTGAGCAACTTCATGTTGTGAGGACAATGGTAGAATTAAACCACCAAGCAATAAGCCCAAAATTACAAGCACTATTGCCATTTCAATGAGACTAAAACCAGTCTGCAAATTTTTTTTGTTAAATTTAACGAATGACATAAATATGGTCGTTTGCTAAGGCTGTATGGCTGTTGGATTTAATTTGATTAAACATATTATCTACGGTCGAGGCATTTTGGCCTTCAAAGTAATTCCCTATAAGCTGTGAAGCAACACGATTTTGTCCTGCACTGCCAAGCTCAATCCCTGGCCCAATTAATATAGCTTCTGCTACTTTTCCATTGCCTAATTGAAGGCAACTCGTAGCCGGCGGATTTGTCGGTGTTGCAATTGGTGAACGACAAATCGCGTAATAAATCATGTTGCCCCAATGGTTAAAGATCCAATTTGGTGGAGCTGCAGGAGCACTTACGGTAGCCGGTGCAGGGCATGCCATCCCCCAGGCAGACGGTAATACATTCTGCAAAGGAACTCGCCCTTCATAAGTTTTGATTGCTGGTGGCGTAGCGGGATCACTATTGTTGCTATTAAATGAGGAATAAGGAGCTGGCCAAGGATATATTCCACAATTTGCTCGATATGCGTTTAAAAGAGAACTCAATTCACGCAATACTCGTCCTTCCACATTTGTCCAAAAATAATCTAGAGATACCGACAACACCTGATCATTTTGGGCCGCAATATATATATCCGAATAATTTGTAGGATTGGCCCCCGCATTAAGCCCCTCCAAAAACTGCGCATAAGTAGTAGCCAACGGATTTCTGTAAGGTTGTAGAGCAGGCCAATTCTGTCCTGCGACGGGCGAGTTAGGAGCCAATAATAAAAACGCAATAGCTTGCCCATTTAATAGAAGTGTAGAATTTCTATTACTGTTGTGTGGGTTGCTTGGATTTCCACTATATTCGCTCGGAACAACATACCAGATTGGTGCTGAAGCACCGTCAAATGGCTGAGTTATTCCCAAAGTAACAAAGGGAACCAAACCACGACGATTAGTGCAGGTTCCTGTTCCTACAGGGTTTGAAAGCCCATCTCCATCAGTATCTGGACAGGGTAAAGTTCCAGGCGGCTGTAAAGGTACAGCAACAGCATCGCGAGCTACTGCATACGCCATAATCGCATCGCGCGATTGAATTAATGCTTGCGTCGTTTTCGCCCTTGCTTTTTGCTCCGCAGAATTTTGAGATAAACGAGAAATGGCAATAGTGGTAAACGCAACCAAAATCATCGCCAGCATCACCAATAGAGCTATTCCCCTACTTCTATTAAAGGAATAAACCCGGTAATCATTTCGTGCTGCTTTGAACACTGGAACTCACCTCTGAGCTGCTGGCCGAGGACTCTGGTGTTTTGCTTGCGATTGCAGCGTTCGACTGTTTTTGAATACTTGGAACAGCTGCAACCACCAGTTTAGGCACGGGAATTTGGTAGGCTTCCTGACGACCAATTGCTGCACTCCATACCTGACCTGGCTTAAGTATAGTTCCGTTATTGACCCCAACTTTAAGATTAGCTGACTGGTTGATATTGCCGATGATTGAACGGTCATTGAGGATATTTTTCTGCGTTTCTGTCCCACCGCTTAACCAGACTTTGTTTTTGCCATCGGCACGAAGCAATACACCCAGCACTTTTACCGGTTGCGCGGATTGATTATCTGAAGATCCTGGTTTGGTATTTTCATCCACACCCGTAATTTTTGCGGTAACAAAGCCGCCTTTAAGGCGCGCCCTGTCTATAGCATTACGTTCATATTGAGCGGTAAACAAACGGCCGAACTCATCCTCTGCGGGTTTACTCGTGATTGTTAGATCCTCTGCTAAAACTCCCTGGCCGCAGGAAGCTAATGCAATCAATAAGACACTTGAAAAAAACCTATTGCGCTTCATTGGGAACCTCCCACGTACTGGTCACGTCGGCAAGGGAATACCACAGAAAATCACAGGCTCCTTTAAAGGTATCGCGAGAAAAGGATGGGGCAGATTCCGAAGCAGCGATCTGCTCCTCATTACGAGCCAATTCGCAGTTCTGCGCACTAAATAATCCTTTGGACTGCGTGTGCATATCATTCATTAACCTGAGCAAATCACCTTCGTGCATTAGGGTAAATTCAATCCTCATAGGCGTAACTTTTATGCCTATGGTGTCGTGGGTATAAATGGTAGTGCTGCTACTCGCGGGCGCAGTTGGTGAGAGTACAAAATTCATTTTCGGGATGAGGTTTTCACTCACAGTCGTTTGCAGAGTTTCCAGCCACTGTAAACGTTGGGGAGGAGCTATGATTTTGCGTTCCTGCAATGCCCGATAACTAGGTAAATACTGGTTGAGCATGGTGGCAGATTGGTCTGCATCAGAATTCATGGCCTGCTGTTGTTGCAACATGGCTTTAGCGGTTGTAAGACTTTGGTCTGCGCGGTTGTGGATAATCATTGAAATGACAAGTGCTATAAGCGACAACCCAATCGATAGTAATTTGAATCCGTGTTTACGCCACAAGTGGGCGCGCTTTTCAAACAGGTTTTGCGCAGATAGATCACTCATGAGTTTCACTCCCCGGTGCTTTCAGCGCGATGAGTATTTCGTAACTATTGGCCAGTTGTCGCTGCTGGTCAGACGTGCTTATTTCGACTCCATTGGCCATCTCTTTTTCACGCCCGCCGTTATCGGCAAATGAAAGCCCAGGGCGAACATCCACTGGCATCTTGATAACTATGACCTTAGCTACTACCGATAACTTACCTAAAGCATCCGCAAAGCTTTCCATAAGCTCAACAGTTTCACGATAAGTTAATTCATCCCGGTGCAAATACCCCTGCAAGGTAATTATTGAATGCATAGTCTCAGGTGTAGTTCCATCAGACACAGGCTCTTCTGTAACGGCTACCTGCCCTTCAGGAAGCGGTTCTGAAACGCTGGTTTGTTGGGTCAGTAAAAATTGGGCGCTTTCGGTTGCGGTGTATTTTTTCCAGCTGAAACTATCCAATTGCAATTTACTAAAGCGGGTATCGCTAAAGACTGTACTCAACGGCGCGAAGAATTGTTCCGGGCTTTGCTGAGCTTCTGCTTGCAGGCGACGTGCTAGTTCAACGGTGGCCTGGACGCTGGCTGCGTCGGTTAGATGTTGCTGGATGGGTGCGAATTCAGTCTGGTAACGGCGCTCAAGAATAGCTCGTTGCTTATCTACAATTTGTTGTTGCTGGTTGGACTCAATACTATTCAGCCACAGTAAGCACGCGCTGATAAACACCAGCAGACTACCGAACGCGGCAGCAAAGTTGATAATGCGATCGAGCCGATAACGCTGATAGGCTTGTTTTTCTTTGGCATCAGCGTAGTGATCGGCAGCGAGTGGCGTAGAGGCACAGAGATAGGAATAGAGAGCATCAACTTCCTGGTCGGCGCAATTTTGCAGTTTGTACTGTTTGAATAATGTCGTGACATCTACGATGTTGTAGTGGATAACCTTGGTGTCTTTAGCGAGCTGACGTGCGGGCTCCACCAAATCACTGGAGAGAATGCAGTAGACATGTAGCGTTTCGGTAAAGCCCATAATCCGTTGGTTGGTCAGGAATATATGGATCTGCTCTGCTCCTTTGGTAACGCTTAGCATGGTGCTGGTGGCGTCGTCAGCTTCAAACTGGTTTTCTTGCCTGCGATCATCAGAACTCACTCTTCGATCCGGTTGTTGGCGACGCTCCTCCAAACCATTACGCGGTTCCACAGGAAGTTGGTCACTAGCTCCGGCATTAGTACGTCGCTCCTGATCGCGCCTATCTTCACCTTCATGATCATTACGGCGATCGCGTCTGTCACGCCTATCGCGGCGATCGCGGTCCAACTTCGCTTGCCGCGATAGCATCAAGCTGCCACTGGTAAAATAACTTTCCCGCTGCGTGGTGCTCGTCTGCTGGGAAACAATCATCATATCTTTGGGAATATTTTTAGATTTGCCGCTCCCCTTTTTAACATCAGTTGCACCGTCTTTCTGGATAACAGCGGTGAGCAAACGCGTGCTTAACAGAGGCAGCGACCAAATCCCCGCCAATGGGATTTTGTATTCAAGGATGTAACCCAGCCAGGGTTCCAATATCTCGTTATTGATAATTGCAGACAGGAGTAAATTATCGTCTTTGCGCCCTTCTTTACTTCGTCCTAAATGCTCAATATGAACGTGAGATTCGCCGCGATAGTGGCGATCCAAGAGGCGACTAATCACAGCTTTGCGATCACGAGCGTTTACGTGGGGAATAGTTTCGCGACGAAAATCTTCCTCAATAAGATCAACCAATAATTGCGAAGGTAAAGTTACAGCTTCAGTCAAATAGCGTTTGAAATCCTCCAAACCTTCTTCATCTGGCTCAAACTCAAAGCTGCCCAAGAGCAACTGGTCTTGCCATTCGAAGACCTTCATGCGGTAACCTGAGTAATAGAAGACGCGCCTGATCATTAGCCCACCTTAGCCACTGCGTCCCACACGGGGCCGAGTACGGAAATCATGATCCAGCCCAAGAGGGTTCCCATAACTACGGTAAGCACCGGGCTGATCGCCGGTTCAATAGTGTCGATGGCCTCCTGCACTTCGCGGTTATAGAAGTAACTTACGTTCATGAGCGCTTCGTCGAGATTGCCGGTGTTTTCCCCCACTTTAAGCATGCGGACGACCAAGGGAGGAAAGATTTCGAGGCGCGCAAAGCTCTCACTGATGCTGCTCCCCTCTGCGATATTTCGCGCAGCTTGCTCGATAGAGTCAGCCATGACCTCGTTATCCACTAGCGCCTTACAAATATCTAACGCGCGGAGCACTGTTATGCCAGACGCGTAGAGCAAAGCCATATAACTTGCAAAACGAGCGAGTTTAATTTTGAAAGCAATTGTGCCGAACAATGGAATACGCAATTTGAGTCCGTCAAGCTTGAAGCGAAATTCCGGTGATTTTTTTGCAGCGGTTTTAATGGAAAAAATTGCAATCATGGGCGCAAAAATAATCGCCCACCAATAGTTAACAAAGAAATTAGATACGGCAATTAAGGCCACCGTGTGAAATGGAATTTCACCGCCCATTTCTTTCACAAAGGGAATAATTTTTGGGACGAGATAAATCATTAAAAATGCGGCTACCGCGAAAACCACCACCGCCACAATGGCTGGATACATAATAATTTTTACGGTGGCGGCAATAAGTTCATCGGTCCAACGCAGAGTTTCGCCCATATCTTTAAGAATCTTGGGTAACTCACCCGTCTCTTCACCTACTGCAATCAGCGAGACAAAAACGACATCGAAATCTGTTGGAAAATCTGCAAGCGCGGCAGAGAAATTTTTACCCCCTTCAATGGATTCCACCAGGCTTGCCAATACATCGTGGTAATAACCTGCAGGCGATTATTGATTTGGGTACGGTCCAATCAATTAGCAGCGTAATAGTTCATTCTTTAATTATTGGAGGTAGTCGTGTATATGCGCCAGAAGTTGTGGAAGTATTTAGTTCTGTTGATGGAGAAAATTATAAACCGGTAGGTAAAACAGGTGAATATACTTCGTCAATGTATGGCAAGGGTGATTTTACCATCACATTTCCTCCCACATC
>CBHTVU010000105.1:0-13324 GCA_966096785.1 uncultured Gammaproteobacteria bacterium
GGCATAGCGGTAGTGTAAATGTATGAGCGAGAAAACTGGATGAGCGTTTCAATAAGCGTTTCACTGCCGGAAATAAATGCCCCAAAAGTACCGAATGATTTTCCGAGCGTTCCCATCAAAATCGGCAGATTTTCCTGAGTGAGACCAAAGTGTTCGGCGCTTCCGCCACCGTTTTTTCCAAGACACCCAAACCCATGCGCATCATCTACCATTAACCACGCATTATTTTTTTGTGCAAGCTTGGCAAGTTCATTTAGCGGAGCGCAATCGCCGTCCATGCTGAAAACACCATCGACGACAATTAATTTTCGTTCCGCATCGGTTTTATCCAGCCGACCTTGTAAATTATTTAAATCATTGTGCAAAAAGCGTTGGAAGCGAGCACCACTTAATAATGCACCGTCTAATAAGCTTGCATGATTTAATCGATCTTCAAATACGGCGTCACCTCGACCTACAAGCGCGGTAATCGCACCCATATTTGCCATGTAACCCGTAGAGAATAGCAGTGCACGCTCGCGCCCTGTAAAAGCGGCCAATTCCTCCTCCAGCGCATGATGCTCTGATGAATGGCCTGCAACCAAATGCGATGCACCACTGCCTACACCAAAACGACTCGCTGCGTTTTGAAATGCAGCTAAAACCTCCGGGTGATTTGCCAAACCCAAATAATCATTGCTACAAAATGAAATATATTTTTTTCCGTCTACAACGACTTGCGGAGTTTGTGGTGATTCAAGCACACGCCGCGCGCGATATAAATTCGCAGCGCGGCGTTCAGCAAGCGCAAAGGATAAAACATTATCAATGGATGATTTTGGATTCACAAAACACACTTGAAATTAAAAATAGGAAATCATACTTACAGTGAAGGTATTACTATTAAATTCTCTGTTTGCAGAAACATCAGCGTCTAGTGATCGCCAGTTTTGCCATTGCAAACGAATCGCTCCTGTGGAACTTTTATTTATATCCACACCAGCGGTCCAACCATAATTCCAACCAAATTCAGTTGCAGAGTGAGAAAATAGAGACTCATTGCCAAAATATTTCACGTCATAATCAAAATCAACCATGGAACCGCCAAAACTCGGCCCCGCAAATACGCTAACCGAATGCGAAATGGGTAGATGAACCAAAGGATGCACAGCCAAGGTAAGAATGGACCAGCGATTACTTTCAACATTCGGATCGTAAAAAAAACTTTCTTCGTCACGTCTACCTATTACGATATCCACAATATTGCCGGCATCAAATGAAAAATCCACAGTGCCTTCAATCGAAAAATATTCATTAAATTGATTGCCGATTAATCCATGAATATCCATGTTGGGCGATATACAATCACCGCCGGAAAAACCGGGCTGGTATTTAGTGCGACAAGCTTCAGATGCTCCCACCCCCACACCACCATAACCTTCAGCAAATACATGTTGCGCGACAAATAAAATGAAAAAACTTGCAATGATTTTTATCATGGAGCACTTCCTGGTCATAAATTAAATTTCAGATGTTGTCGCTGTAAGCTTCTCGAATATGAAGCGAAGCGCGGACTTTAAGCGCTACCCGATTAATAACACCTGAATATATCTATGACCTTCCCGACTCAATGCACTTACACTAGGACGTGAGACCGTAACCGTGAGCCATGAATGTTGCGCACAAGGGCACCAATAGCAGAAGCGCCAATTCTGTACGAATAGTCATGACGATGGATTTAGGCACAACTACTTTTTCAATTAAACTATTTCGATTGCGAATAAAAAAAATTGTTGGGTAAACCGATAAGCATCCAATCACCGCAAATAAACTAAGCTTAATGTGAAAAATCCAGTTGTGCGTATAAAACTCAGATGGCTTGCCCACCACAAACCAAAGTAGCAAACCCGCTACTAAAACCATCAGCGCGCTGAAACCAAACACTCCATCAATTGCGGCGAGGCGTTTAAATTTATGCGCACTGGTATCAACACTTAACAATATATGTTCGGAAACCAGAGTGGCGCTGAGAACAATAATCCCCAGAAAATGCAAATAGCGAACTATGACTTCATGCATACCAAACTCCTCACATAATGGGATTGATTTAGGTTGCAGCGTTGTAAAACAATGAATCGGTTTTTTGTTCCTGTATTTGTTGTCCCTTTAGTTTTAGAAGAAGGGCGGCTTCATGCTCGTTTTCATTTTGATGCACTTCATAGGACTCAGGTTTAATACCCAGGCGCTTAAATAATTGCATATCTTTGTTCGCTTCAGGATTTGGTGTAGTCAATAATTTTTCACCATAGAAAATCGAATTTGCGCCAGCCAAAAATGCCATAGCTTGAGTCTGCTCATTCATTTGCTCGCGCCCTGCCGATAAACGCACGTGGGACTGCGGCATTAAAATTCTGGCAACAGCGATAGTGCGAATAAAATCGAAGGGGTCCAAATCGGCTTCATTTTCTAAGGGCGTACCTTCAACTTTTACGAGCATATTGATAGGCACAGATTCAGGATGCTCTGGCATATTGACTAACTGCTGCAGTAAACCTGCGCGATCATTAACTTCTTCGCCCATACCCACTATTCCGCCGCAACAGACTTTCATGCCTGCTTTGCGCACATTGGCAAGCGTGGTCAGTCGATCCTGATAATTACGGGTGGTGATAATCTCACCATAGTACTCAGGCGATGTATCGAGATTGTGGTTGTAATAATCGAGCCCTGCTTCCGCCAATTCCTGCGCTTGCGCTTCGTCCAGCATCCCCAGGGTCATGCAAGTTTCCAGCCCTAGCGCCTTCACACCTTGAACCATGGTAGTCACATAAGGCATGTCCCGGTTTTTCGGTGAACGCCAGGCAGCACCCATACAAAAACGGGTAGCACCGCTGGCTTTAGCAGCTTTGGCTTCTTCAATCACTTTTTCCACCGCCATCAATTTTTCGCGTTCAAGGCCGGTATCGTAACGGGCTGACTGAGGGCAGTAAGCGCAATCTTCCGGGCAAGCACCAGTCTTGATTGAGCAAAGAGTACTGACCTGAACTTCATTGGGATTGAAGTAAGTGCGATGCACACTTTGTGCCTGAAACATCAAATCACTAAAAGGCAGATCGAACAGGGCCTGAATTTCAGCGCGAGTCCAATCGTGGCGAATAGTAGCGAGCATAGAAGGAAGAGACGGGTGGGTACTGGCATTCATGGCTGGATTCCGGATCACATAGATTAAAGCCATCTTAGCGAGCGGAACACGGCTGTCAACCTTAAAATTGCTTTTAGGTTGACAGCCTTCAATAGAGACTGTCTGCAATCGCCCTTATTTCATCGCGATTCACGACCACCAATTCGAGCTCATTAGTGTCAGTTACCGCGTTATAGCGGTCCGATAACTTTTGATAGGAAGCCAAATGGCTAATAGGCGGTAAACGATTAGCAGTCATCCGCAGCTTCAACGAGTGATACAGACCCAGATTGACTACATCAATCAAACCAAAGGGTTCTTTTTCAGCGGCTTGCCAGTTACCAACCTGACGTACCAGCTGAATATAGTCTTCGTCAACTTTCCATTTTTCCAATAATGCGATTCCAAGACTCTTGGCAAATTCGCGACACAAACTAACAAAGGTATCCCGATTGGGCACAGGAAGATCACTGGATTTAAATACCGACAAAGCCGCCAGAGTACCAACTTCGCTAAGCAAACTTCCCAAAAGTGCATGGTCTGGCGCTACCTGCCTGACTTTTTTCGCAATCAATGCGCTCATACTGGCCTTGTTAATGAGGCGATCCCAAGAGGCAGCAAAGATTCGCGTATAGGCTTGGGTATTACCAGCAAAAAGCGCCTTAACTGCATGCAACATGGTTATACGTTCAACCTGCGTCATCCCCAGAATTCGCACCACATCAAACACAGATTGCGGCGGCATATGACTATGCATCATCACGCTAGAAGCGTAACGAAGCAAAAGTTGGCTTAAGTCAGGGTCGCGCGCTATAACGCGGCTCAACGAATTGATACTGCTATTAGACTGGGCAAGTGCATCGCGTATTTCGAGATTTATTACAGGAAGTTGCGGTAAATATTCAGGCGATTCCAGCAGCTTGGATACTGCATTTTTATAATTTATGTAATCGGAATTAACAACATCCACAGCAGATTCCTTAATCGATTCTATTAATCTCTGCAGTAAGCCTAGAAGACACAAACGACTCTGACAAATGCGCTTTCGACCAGATGAAAGAATAATTTCTTCTCGCGAAAAAAATAACTGCACTAAGCTGTGAACCCTGTCAGTAAACCACAGTTGCCCGCCTGATTTATACCGACTAGCATGTGCAACCTCATCAACCAGAAATCGGTTACATAGCCGAGCCACGTGCAAGGAATTTGCCCCGTAATGGTTCTAACTCGCTTAAAACAATTTTCCGCACAATTGCGAAGGGTGCCCCGGAATTTACTGCCTAGCCAATGCCTTCTGTGCGCCTGTACCCTGGAAGGCGCTTTGCTTTGCACCGGTTGCCAATATGACTTGCCCCATGTGTATGGCCAGAATATCTGTCGCCAATGCGGCATTCGCAGTCATAGCAACAGCGAGTTTTGTGGTCATTGCCTGCATCATCCACCTGCATTTAGCCGTAGCTTTATCCCCTTCGCTTACGCATATCCGCTCGACAATTTGATTCATAAATTTAAATATCGCCACCATTTGGCCAGCGGCAAATTACTGAGCGAATTATTGGCAGATTATTTGAAACACTACGCCCGGGAGCACGACGACTGGCTTATGCCTGACCTACTAATTCCTGCACCCATGCATTGGCTGCGTCGCTGGCAACGGGGCTTTAATCAAGCTGAAATCGTCGGCCAATACATCGCCCGCGCACTTGAGCTTCCCTTGGAGACTCGTGTAATCCAGCGCATCCACAAAACGCCCGCGCAAAAAGAACTCTCGCGTACAGAGCGCCAAAAAAATTTACGGAAAGCCTTTAAAATTTCAGAAAAAAAGCGCGGCACTATTGCCGGTAAACGAGTAGCCATTATCGACGATGTAGTTACTACCACAGCAACGGTGCGCGAACTCAGCAAACTTCTGATGAGCGCAGGCGCAAAAGATGTGCAAGTCTGGGCACTGGCGCGAACAATGTCGCCTAAACAGTGACTTCGCTGGACTAATAATTGAAGTGCTACAACAATGAATAAACGGATCAGAACACTCTAGCTTGCGATAAACCCAAATAACAATCATGGAACTGGAGTGAATTATAGGAACGCCTTATGCGAGCTTGCTTGACTGCGACATTTGTAACGCTGCAATCTCTGGCATTATCCTGCCTGTTAGCTGGAATGCTTTGCATTGAATCTGCCCAGGCGCAAACCAACACCGACTTATTAACCCTCGATTTAGAAACCTTGCTTACCATCAAAGTTGGCCCAAGTGCAGATGCCAGCGCAAAAGGTCTAAGTGAACCTTATACCGGCGGTCAAATCGCCAAGGGCGGGCGCATTGGTATTTTAGGCACCCAAGACCTTATGGAAGCGCCTTTCTCTCTGACTAATTACACTCAGGAATTTATTCGAAATCACCAGGCCGCCAGCGTAGGTGATGTATTGCAATACGACCCCAGTGTGCGTGTAGCGCGCGGCTTCGGCAATTTTCAGCAAGTCTATAAAGTGCGTGGACTGCCAATTTTTTCGGACGATATGACCTACAACGGTCTTTACGGTATTTTACCGCGCCAGTATTTGGCGGCGCAGGCGATTGAGCGAGTGGAAGTATTGCGCGGTTCCAACAGTTTTTTAAACGGTGCAGCACCGGGCGTCAGTGGCAGTTTGGGTGGAGCGATTGATGTTATTCCCAAACGCGCACCCAAAGAAAATCTGACCCAAGTTACAATTGGTGCGCAATCCGCCCAACAGCACTACGCTGCGACTGATATTGCCCGACGCTTTGGCGATGGCAACCTTGGTATACGCTTTAATGGCGTAGACAGCGGCGGCGACACCGCGATAGACGGCGAATCGCGCGACCTTGGCTTGGCTATTGTGGGCATAGATTATCGCGGTACCGCATTGCGACTATCAGCGGATTTAGGTTACCAAGATCATAACCTGCAAGCCAGTCAGCCTAGCGTGACTATCGCGGATAACCTGTCAATTCCATCTGCCCCCAACGCCTCCAGAAACCTTGCACAACCCTGGACTAAGGCCGAAGAGCGCGATCTATTTGGCACCCTGCGCGCCGAATATGATTTCACCCAGGACATCACTGGCTGGATCGCCGACGGCGCGCGCCAAAGTGATGAAAATTCGCGGCTTGGGGCATTTCAAACAGTGAACAACGATACTGGTGATTTCTCCAGCAGCCGTTTCGACGTGATTCATGAAGATTCAATTGGTACCGGCGAACTGGGTCTTAGAGCGCAATTTCATACGGCCAACATCCACCACACACTGACAATTTCGGCCAATAACTACCAAAACCATAGCCACAATGCCTACATTATTTATGGTGCTTTTAACAGTAATCTCTATCAACCAACCGATGTACTCATGCCTAATGACATTGTATTTAGCGGTGGCGACCTGAATCATCCGCTAATTACCAATACCGCCAAAACTAACAGCATTGCACTGGCCGACGAGCTGGCGCTATTTAACAAAACGTTACTGCTCACGTTCGGTCTACGTAACCAAAGCATGCAGGAATACAATTACAGCTACGATACGGGTGCCGAAATCTCTTACTACGATGAACGCTGTTTAACTCCATTGATGACAACGGTTTACAAACTCTCGCCAAGTTACTCGCTCTACGCCAACTATGCTGAAGGTTTGCTCAAAGGCGATATCGCGCCTGCGAGCAATATCAACGGCGCGGTCATCAATGCCGGGGAAGCACTCAAGCCCTATCAAACCCGGCAGTTTGAGATGGGGCTAAAATACGATGGCGATAGCCTCGGTGCCAGCCTTGCCATGTTTGAAATCCGCAAGCCTCTGGTCGGTTACAGTAGCGGCAATCGCTTTGAGGTAGACCATGATCAGGTTCATCGCGGTGTAGAAATTTTGGCCTACGGCCAAATCACGCACAACCTGAAAATCCTTAGCGGTGCGAGTTTTTTGAACACCGATGATAAAGGTAAAAACGCCATAGGCACCCCCAAATTGCAAGCTAATGTAGATATGGAATGGCAACTACGGGCAGGACTGACCTTTAGCGGACACCTGATGCACACTGGCAACCAAGCCGCAAATGTGAGCAACAGCCAAGAAGTGCCCGCGTGGAACCGGCTGGATATTGGTGTGCGTTACACCACTAGGTGGGATACTAATGAATTGAGCCTTCGCGCCGAGTTGGAGAATGTTACCAATAGCCACTACTGGGCTTCAGTCGGCGGCTTTCCTGGCGCCAGCTACCTCACCCTCGGCACCCCGCGCACCCTAGTGGCATCAGCTACGATTAACTTTTAAGTTCCTGCTCTATCACACATTTAGACCTACTTTTAACCATTACCGCCCTAATTTTTAGATTCAATTGCGACTTCCTGCGGATAATAGATTTTCATATTAATTGACTTCCATTAGGCAAACCATTTGCCAAACTGTCATCTAGACTGGCTTAAATCAGCCTTGATGTTTGATGATTACCATCAACTAACAACAAATTCCAAAAAAAACCGTTTTTGCAGGGCTTACAGACTGAATTATTTCCCCACAGCTAATCTAATTCTGCGAAAATCCACATCCAGTTTTTCGGCGCGCAAGCGGTGGCCTCAACCTTGCCCAGGCGTCTTTTTCCGCTCTATTTGGAGGTTTCAATGAAGTTTCGCTTTCCTATTGTCATCATCGACGAAGATTTCCGCTCCGAAAACACCTCAGGCCTTGGTATTCGTGCACTTGCCGATGCTATGGAAAAAGAGGGTATGGAGGTTCTGGGGGTAACCAGCTACGGAGATTTGTCGCAATTTGCGCAGCAGCAATCGCGCGCGTCCGCGTTTATCCTGTCGATTGACGATGAAGAGTTTGGCGAAGGTTCACTGGAAGAAACAGATCACGCGCTCAAATCCTTGCGGGCGTTCGTAGAAGAGATTCGCTACAAAAATGCGGATATCCCAATTTATCTTTACGGCGAAACTCGCACCTCGCGCCATATTCCCAACGATATTCTGCGCGAGCTGCACGGCTTCATTCACATGTTTGAAGACACTCCCGAATTTGTGGCCCGCCATATTATTCGCGAAGCAAAATCTTATCTCGATGGCCTCGCACCACCGTTTTTCCGCGCGCTCGTTCACTACGCTAATGATGGTTCCTATTCATGGCACTGCCCAGGTCACTCCGGCGGCGTGGCATTTTTGAAATCTCCAATTGGCCAAATGTTTCACCAATTCTTTGGCGAAAATATGTTGCGTGCCGATGTGTGTAATGCGGTGGAAGAGCTCGGGCAATTACTCGACCATACTGGTCCCATTGCGGCCTCTGAGCGTAACGCTGCGCGCATATTTAATGCTGACCATTGCTACTTCGTTACCAACGGTACATCCACTTCCAACAAAATGGTGTGGCATTCAACCGTGGCACCGGGCGATATAGTTGTGGTTGATCGTAACTGTCATAAATCAATTCTGCACTCGATTATTATGACCGGTGCAATTCCCGTATTCCTGATGCCGACGCGCAATCACCTCGGGATTATTGGCCCTATTCCGCTGGAAGAATTCACACCGGAAAGCATCGCTCGCAAAATCGAAGCAAATCCATTCGCGCGTGAAGCCACAAACAAAAAGCCACGCATTTTGACAATCACTCAATCAACTTACGATGGTGTCATTTACAACGTAGAAACACTGAAAAATATGTTGGATGGCAAAATCGACACGCTTCATTTCGACGAAGCCTGGTTGCCGCATGCAACCTTCCACCATTTCTACAAAAACATGCACGCCATTGGCAAAGATCGGCCGCGCGCAAAAGAGTCGATGATTTTCTCCACGCAATCCACGCACAAATTGCTGGCAGGTTTATCGCAAGCGTCACAAGTTCTTGTGCGCGAATCTGAAAGCGTGAAGCTGGATCAGGACGCGTTTAACGAAGCTTATTTGATGCACACATCCACATCGCCGCAATACTCGATTATTGCCTCATGCGATATAGCAGCAGCCATGATGGAAGCTCCCGGTGGCACAGCCTTAGTAGAAGAATCTATTTTGGAAGCGCTCGATTTCCGTCGCGCCATGAAAAAAGTCGACGCTGAGTGGGGTCAGGATTGGTGGTTCCAGGTATGGGGCCCTGAAGAGTTTGCGGAAGATGGAATCGGTGAACGCGACGATTGGATTTTACGCAGCGATGACAACTGGCATGGCTTCGGCAAATTGGCGCAAGGTTTTAACATGCTTGACCCAATTAAAGCCACTATCGTTAATCCTGGGTTGTCAGTGAATGGTGACTTTAGTGAATCAGGAATTCCTGCCTCTATAGTCACAAAATATTTGGCAGAGAACGGAGTAATTATCGAGAAGTGCGGCCTCTATTCATTCTTTATTATGTTCACCATCGGCATTACCAAAGGTCGCTGGAATACATTGCTGACTGCACTGCAACAATTCAAAGACGATTACGATAAAAACCAACCCATGTGGCGAATCATGCCGGAATTTGCGCAAGCAAATCTACGTTACGAGCGCATGGGTTTACGTGATTTGTGTCAGCAAATTCATGACTTCTACAAAGCTTACGATGTTGCACGTTTGACCACCGAAATGTATTTGAGCGATATGCAACCGGCGATGAAACCATCCGATGCTTTCGCAAAAATGGCGCATCGCGAAATTGAACGTGTGCCGATTGATGAATTGGAAGGTCGCATTACTTCCATCTTATTAACGCCCTATCCACCAGGAATTCCATTATTAATTCCCGGCGAAAGATTCAACAAAACTATTGTTGATTACTTGCGCTTTGCCCGCGACTTCAATGAAAAATTTCCTGGCTTTGAAACTGATGTTCACGGTTTGGTGAAGCGCGAAGTGGACGGCAAGCGTGGTTATTTTGTGGATTGTGTTAAATAAACGTGTGTTAATTAGCTAGAAGAAACACCTATAAAAAAACCGCATTTCGTGAAAATCGACGTGCGGTTTTTTATTACCAAAAATTTCTCGATGCCTACTTAAAACAAATAAGCAAATCAATGGTGCAAAAATAAAAACAACGCACTCGATAAGAGCAACAAGATTTTCAACTCTTCATTCTAATCTTAATCGCTAGCCTCCAGAAAAATGTTCCGCTAAATGATTTAGCCGACAAAGTTTTTCAAAAAAAACTTTTTTATACGAATCTAGCGCTTAAACAAAAAATGTATCTTGCATCGCTAAAACTACACTGTTAGATTTCGGCAGACTGATAAGTATAAATTTTATTCGTGTGCATCCTTTCCTGCGACTTTGTATTGCGTGCTTTATTTCACATTGTGTAATCCAGGAGGATTTCCATGCCTAAACTTAATTATAAATTTCCGCGCCCCCTGATCATTGCAGTCATTCTTGGCACCTGTGCAAATGCCTACAGTGAAAATACTATATTGCCTAATTCACGAACGATTAATGAAAGTTTGCAAGTCATCCATGATAATGATTTAACGGAAAAAAATACCAGTAAGAAAAAAAATAACAACACAAGTGGAGTTTCCCAATCTCGCGGCCAACCTTTCTACGAAGTGCCTTTGAAAGGTGGAAGCAATAACGGTGGAAGTATTCCACCTAAAACCTCGGCATTTCAGCGTGAGCCCGGTATTACTGGTGTGCATAATTATATTATCCGCCTTAAAGAAAGCCCGGTTGCACAATACCAGGGGGGAGTGAATGGTATAACGCCTACATCACTACAATCTCCTTCGCCTCTCGCGCAACGCAATTCAAATGCTCGTGGCCTGCTCAATGCAAAGAGTTCAATCAGTCGTGCTTATGCGGATCACCTCGATAAACAACAAATTAATTTTCAAGCCCAGGCAGAACAAAAACTGGGAAGAAAAATAAAACCGACTCACAATTTTAAATACGCGTTCAACGGTATAAGCACAAAAATGACGCAGGAAGAGGCAGCTCGAATTTCCGCTCTGCCTGATGTTATTGCTATTGAACGCGACATCGCACATGCGATGGATACATCGGACACACCGCGATTTATAGGCGCAACATCTGTGTGGACAGGAGTAAGCGGATTACCCGGTGTGAAAGGTGAAGGCATGTTGATTGGTATGATTGACTCTGGAGTGGATCATTCGAGCAAATCTTTCGCCGCTGTTGGAGACGATGGTTATACACCTTTGAATCCGTTTGGCTATGGAAATTTTTTAGGTGAGTGTTCGCAATTTGAAAGCTTGTGTAACAACAAATTAGTTGGCTCCTATGTATTTCTTGACGGACAAATCGGCGGCACAGATCCACTCACACAACCTGGTGATCCTGTATCAAAAGATACAGATGGCCACGGCTCTCATACCGCCAGTATTGCAGCGGGTAATCTGGTAAATTCTGCGACCGTTTTTGATTTCACGGGGAAAGATACGGGCCGAGGATTTGGACCAATTTCCGGTATAGCACCGCATGCAAATATTATTGCCTATAAAGTGTGTGCGCCCAGTTGTTTTACGTCTGACATTCTTAATGCTGTTGATCAGGCAATTATTGATGGTGTTGATGCCATTAACCACTCCATTGGTTCTTCGCCTATAAGCCCTTGGGAAGAGGCTAAAGCCCTCGCCTTTTTAAATGCACGCGCCGCTGGAATCATGGTGCAAAATTCAGCGGGCAATAAAGGTGGTGCTGGACAAGCCAATATAAGCGCTAATGCGCCCTGGGTAACCAGCGTTGCGTGGAGCACACATGATCGCGATTTCACTGAAAAACATTTAGAACATTTACGTGGCGGCGATAAACCACCGCCACTAAATATTCCCGGTAAATCCTTAAGTGGAAGTTATGAAGGACCGATTGTTTATGCGGGTAATTTTTCCAACGGCAATGCAAATCCAGGGCAATGCCTGGTACCTTTTCCTGCTGGAACTTTTAAAAATCAAATTGTTGTGTGTGATCGCGGTGAAATTCCTCGTACAGATAAATGTGTAAATGTTGCAGCCGGTGGTGCAAAAGGTTGCGTACTCGCAAACGTGACTGGCCAAGCCACCACGGTGGACGCCGACTTTATGGCGATACCTGCCATTCACATTAATGCAGCAAATGGGGACGCATTAAAATTGTGGCTGGCATCCGGCACGGGTCACACCGCAAAAATTTCTGATACCAGCAAAACCATTAGTAATCCTGCATTGGCCGATATTATGTCGCCATCAAGTTCTGCTGGTCCTTTCACTGGGCTTGATTTTCTCGCACCGAGCGTTTCCGCTCCCGGTGTAGACATATTAGCTGCAGGTGCAAATTTACAATTTGTGCACCCGGGTTTTGCGACTGAAGATCCAGAAGATGATCCATCGGTGCCGGGTAAATACGGCATCATCAGCGGCAGTTCTATGGCGAGTCCGCATATGACGGGCGCTGCTGTGTTGTTAAAACAATTGCACCCTGAATGGACACCTGCACAAATTCAATCAGCATTTATGACAACCGGTGAAACTAATTTGCGTAAAGCAGACGGTATTACTGCGGCAGATGCTTTTGATTTTGGTGGCGGTCGCGTGCGAGTAGATGTAGCAGCGCGCGCTGCATTAGTGTTGGACGAAACAGCACAACATTTTTTTGAAGCCAACCCAAAAACCGGTGGCGATCCGAGTACATTAAATGTTGCTTCACTGGTGCAAGATCAATGCAATGTCGAATGCAGCTGGACACGCAACCTGACAGCAACAGTCGATGGCAGTTGGTCTGTCAGCACAACTGGTGCACCTGAAATTACGGTTACTCCGGCTAACTTCACACTGACTGCCGGACAAACACAAATTATTAATATTACTGCGCGTGCAGTCGCTCTGCCTGAAAATGTTTTTGCATTCGGCCAGGTAAAACTTACGCCAAAAGATATAAATCAACCTGCCACCGTTATTCAGATGGCAGTGAAGCCTGCATCGGCAACTAATCCTTCCTTGTTTACAAAAGTAGTAGATAAAACCGATGCAGGTCACGGTGATAAATTAAAATACACACTGACCGTTAATAATGTAGGCGAGAAAGATAGCGTTAATGTCACTGACGTTTTACCAAAAAATATTTCTTACATTCCAGGTTCTGCTACAGAAACTATTACTGCAGGCACCACGACATCGCATTTTTCGGAAACTCAAGGTCGCTTAACATGGAGCGGAATTCTTGACGCAACCTCAGGAAAATTAATTGAATC
>CBHTVU010000106.1:0-13249 GCA_966096785.1 uncultured Gammaproteobacteria bacterium
ACATCGTCGCTGTGACTATCCACAACCGATGCAAAGTCCGCAAATACGGGGTGAGCAAAGAGTTCGTTAAGGGAAACTTCCACACTGAGTGTCTGGCGAATGCGTGATAGCAGTTGTACCGCCAGCAATGAATGACCACCCAGATCGAAGAAGTTGTCATGGCGACCGATTTGTTCTTGCTTCAACAAGGCAGACCAGATGGCACTGACGGCAATCTCGGTCTCACTCACAGGCGCTTCGTATACCTGACTGATATAGGCATCGCCTTCGGGTGCTGGTAAAGCTTTACGGTCGACCTTTCCATTAACGTTCAGCGGGAGCACGTCCAACTTCACATAAGCTTCGGGCACCATACAAGGAGGCAATTTGCTGCGGGCATGATCGCGCAATGTAATGGCATCCGCATCGCCGGTGTAATAAGCGACCAATTGTTTGTCCTTGGACTGTGCGGATGAATCTCTGACACGAGCCAGCACTAGAAGATTCTCAACGCCTTTGACCTGAATCAGTTGCGATTCAATGTCGCTGAGCTCGATACGGAAACCACGAATTTTTACCTGGAAATCGTTGCGGCCTAGGAATTCAATAATGCCGTTTGGAAGCCATCTACCCAAGTCACCACTTTTATACATGCGCGCGCCAGCTTGACCACTAAACGGATCAATCAGGAAACGCTCGGCTGTTAAGTCAGGTTGGTTAAGATAGCCAAGCGCAACGCCCGGCCCGCCAATGTACAACTCCCCCGCTACTCCAATGGGCACAGGCTGGAGTAGTTTATCCAAAATATAAACTTGGGTATTACCTATAGGGCGACCAAGCGGGATGCTAGTTTTTTCAGGATGATCAGGGCTGATCTCATGAGTCGTTGCATAAGTAGTCGTTTCGGTTGGGCCGTAAGCGCTCAACAAATGTTGCGGCGGATTGTTGATTAACACTTTTTTCACAATGCGAGTGTCCAGCACATCGCCACCGGTCATGAGATAACGCAATTGCGGAATGACTGACGCAAGCTCTTCGTGATATTGGTTAAACAAACCTATGGTTAAAAATAAAATGCTGACATGTTTTGTGCGCAACTCTTCTGCGAATTGTTGCGGCGCGAACAAAATATGTTGCGGAATAATAACGCAACAACCACCGGTTAAAAGTGGTGCCCACATTTCAAATGTAGAGGCATCAAATGCAGGATTCGCTGCAAAGGCAGTGCGATCAGCAGGCATAAAATTCGCGTAGCCATTGTTAAGTACTAAACGGCTAACACCTCTGTGCGGAGCTATTACACCTTTAGATTGGCCGGTCGAACCCGATGTGTACATAACATAAGCCGCACTGCTTGAATTTGTTTTTAGCCCGATATTATCGACAGGTTCAGCTTCAATAGTTAACGATTCAATATCAATAATTGAAACACCTTTAAGTTCAGCAACTTTTGGATTGTGCCCGCAAGTCAATATCCTTTGACTGCCACTGCCAGAAAGAATTTGCGCTTGACGGTCCTGTGGTAATGACTGATCAAGCGGAATATAAACTGCACCTGCTTTCAAAATTGCCAACTCAGCAATGACCAACGCAATCGAACGCTCCATGGCAACAACAATAAATTCACCCGCACGTACACCACGTTTAAAAAGATGATGAGCAAGTTGATTGGCACGTTGATTTAATTGTTCATAAGTAAGTTGATCTTGCTCGCACACAACCGCTAAAGATTCGGGATTTTGTTTTACCTGCGCTTCAAATAATTCCTGCAAGCTTTGCTCACCAGGATAAGCAAAGCGAGTTGTATTCCAGTTAACTAAAATTTGTTGCCGTTGGGCAAGATTCAGTAGCGGCAAGTCACCTAGCGAGCATTGATCATTTGAAGCAACGCCTTCCAATAAGGTGGCCCAGTGATTGATGTGACGTGCAATTGTATCTTCATCAAAAAGTGCTGTGTCGTATTGGATTTCACCTTGAATACGGTCATTTACTTCCCGCACGCTCAATGCTAGGTCAGCCTTATTTGTGAGATGGCTTTGTTCATCACCCCACGCGAATATCACTTGGAACAATAAATTGAACGATGAGCTTTGTGCAGGTTTAAGCAATTCAATCAATTGTTCAAACGACAATATATTGTAATGCTGAGCCAATTGAATTTGCTGTTTGCTCTGTGCAAGAAAATCAGCTGCAGAGATTGATGCATCAGCACGCAAACGCAATGGAAGCGTATTACCGGAGACTGGAGTGCCTATAACTATGTCATCTTGACCGGTGAGGCGCGACAATAAAACTCCCCAGCTGGCTAATAAGGTTGTAAATAAATTGGTTTGACGCGCATTACCAAGCTTTTTCAAGGCGCTGGTCAAATCCGCATTTAACATGACGTTATATTTGGCGCGATTATATTGCTGCTTAAGAGGACGCACGCGATCAGCTGGCAATTCCAATAATTTAGGAATGCCCAACAAATTATATTGCCAATAATAAGAGGCTACTCTTTCCAGGTTATCTGAACGCTCAAAAATATTTTGGGATGAATGATCAGGTGAAACGCTCAAATCTTTCAAGAGCATTGATGGTGCAGTTACACATTGAGCCAGAAGTGCGCGCAAGCATTGCGCAATAGTTTCAATAGTTTCTTGCTTATATAAGTCTGTGGCAAAACTCAGAATACATTCAGTAGATAAATTGCTATGTTCAACCGCAGGAATATTTCTAATACTGAACGCCAAATCAATTTTTGCTGTTGGATTAGCTAAAGTAATCTGCTGTAAATTCACACCTGGAATTTTTAATCCCTGTGAATCAACAATTTGCATATCAAACAGACAATCAAAGATAGGATTACGCGCTATGTCTTTAGTTGCACCTATGCAAGTAGCCACTTCTTCAAATTGGAAAAATGGATGTTCCTGCGCGGCCAAACACGTAGCGCGAATGGTTTGAACGTAATCAGCAAATGTTTGTTGCGCATTTGGTTGGCAACGAATGGGCAAGCTGCCCACAAACATACCAACAGTATTTTGAAGATCTTCATGTGGACGACCGGAAAACGGTGAACCTATAACAACATCATTTTGACCACTTAGTTTTGAAAGTAGTAACGAGAGCACACTTATGTAGGCCATATAAGCGGTGACTTTATATTCCTTACAAAATGCAGTAAATGCTTGATCGTGTTCAGCGCCAAAAGTAAATCTTACTTCACCGCCGGAGAAGGATTGGGATTTTGCGCGCGGAAAATCAGTGTACAACTCCAATTGAGGAACACCGTTTAGTTGCTGCAACCAATATTGATTGTCTATTTCAAGGTTAGGATGGGTAGACCACCATTGACAAAAATCTTTGTATTGAACGGGTGCTACAGGCAAATTATTGTTTGCAAATAATTGACTTAATTCGGTGATAAACACATTTAGCGAAAGTCCATCGCAAATAATGTGGTGGAAGTCCAGTAATAACAACCTGCGTGCAGGCTTCGTAACATTCACTAATTTTGCACGGAATAGCGCATCACACCGCAGGTCGAATGGTTTGATAAAATCACCAATGACTTTTTCGTTTGATGCAGTGTCCAGATTTTCCAATTCAAGGTTAAAAATATCCGCGTTACGAATAACTTGTTTTAGGCTTCCATCCACGAGAGCAAATTGTGTACGCAAAGCTTCATGACGAGCTACTAATTTACGTAAATATGTTTGTAGTAAATCAGGATCCAGATTTCCGCTAATCTCAAAAACTAAAGGAACGTTGTAAGCGATACCTGGCGATGGTGTTAATTGATTAATAAAGAACAAACGTTGTTGCGCAGGTGATGCATCATAATAGTCTTGAACTGGAACCGCCTGTATTGATTCAACTAATCCGCGTCCACTGAGATCAATTTTTTCTGCCAATGCAGATAAGCCGCTGTAGTTGAATACTGTTTCAAGAGCGACGTCTTTATCGAGTGATTTTTTAATCTCTAACAATAATTCAATAGCCAACAATGAGTGGCCACCCAATTCAAAGAAATCATGATCGCGCCCTATAGCTCCCGCATTCGGAAAATAACGCGTCCATATATCAACAAGCTTGGATTCTGATTGCGTTTGCGGTGCAACGTAGGTTGTTTCCAGAACAAATTGATCGAGATACTCAACGAGTTTTCTTTTGTCCAACTTACCATTAGAGGTAAGCGGCATTTCATCTATAGCGACAATTTGCGTAGGAATCATGTAGGCAGGCAGGAATCCCAATAATTCCTGCTTCAACCAATTAGTATCCTCATCCGTAAAATTCGCAGACTTAATAACTGCGCATAAATATTTTTCACCGCGCGAATCTTTCTTATCAAACACAGCAGCTGATTCTGCATTACACAATTTAATAATGCGGTTTTCAATTTCACCACACTCAATACGATAGCCGCGAATTTTTACTTGCTGATCGTTTCTTCCTAGATATTCGAGTTCATTGTTGTGTGTCCATTTAGCAAGATCACCGGATTTATATAAACGCGCACCCTCCACAAAGGGGTCTGCAATAAAACGTTCTTCATTAAGTTCCGGGCGGTTCAAGTAACCACGCGCAACACCCCAGCCACCAACATAAATTTCACCAATCACGCCAGGGGCACATAGGTTGCGGTCTTTATCCAAAAGATAAATAAGTAAGCTGTCCAACGACATCCCAATATTGGAGCGCTCACCATTTTCAATGTCAGCTTTGTTTAATTTCTTATAGCTGGTATGAATCGTGGTTTCGGTAATCCCGTACATATTAATTAATGCAGTCTCGGGGTATTTTTCATGGAATTTTGCCAAGCGACCTGGCAACAAAGCTTCACCTGCAAAGTTAATCCAGCGCAAACTCAAACGATCGTCACATTCATTTTCCACTTCAGCAAAGCGATAAAATGCAGAAGGTGTTTGGTTGAGAACTGTAATACCCGCATCACGAACCAAGCGGCGGAAAGCCTGGATATCACGTGTGATTTTTTTAGGAGGAATAAGCAGTGAACTACCGCTCAACAAGGATGCAAAAATTTCCCACACAGAAACATCAAAAGCATAGGAGTGGAATAATACCCAGCGATCTTCCGACGAAAAATCCAGTTCTTTATTGCCATTTAACAATGCATACAAACATCTATGTTCTACCATTACACCTTTAGGCACCCCCGTAGTACCAGAGGTGTAAATAACATACATAACGTCATCTACATTATTTACGGTGTCAAGTGAATGTTCACCAGACAAATGCGCACAAACATCTTCAATTAGGGGAACTTGCAGCTGAGCAACAAGTTCAGCTTTTTGCTGAATAACATTTGGTTGGGTAATTACGTATTTTGCGTTGGAGTTTTCTACCGTAAACTTTACACGTTCATCTGGATAGTCTGGATCAATGGGTACGTAGGCAGCGCCGGTTTTGATAACAGCAAAAATCGCAATGATCATCTCAAATGATCTTTCTTGCAGCAGACAAACGTAGTCGCCACGACCAATCCCTAGCGATCTTAAATAAAACGCAAAATTTTGCACTTTTTGCGAAAGATCTTTATAGCTAAGCGTTTCACCTTCAAAAATCAGGGCAGTTTTGCTACCCATTTTTTCTGCCATTTTTTCGAAAACATCGGAAATGGCATGCATTTCACTTTGTTCGATTGGACAATCCCAGTTAATCAGCGCTTGCGTTTGCAATTGATTTAGCAATGACAGATCTTTTATTTTTGACGTCGGTTGTGCAATAATATTTTCAATCAGCGATAAAAATTGATCGCGAAATCTCAGGATCGTTTTTTCACTGAATAATGAAGTAGCATAATCCATTTTGAAAACAATTTCTTCACCACGCTCAACGGCCTCAAGGGAGAGATCAAATTGCGAACGACCACGATTAAATGGATGGGGTTCAATCCCGGTACTCGTATCACTAAACATATCGAGAGTTTTAACTTGCAATACAAACAAGGTGTCAAACAAAGGATTGCGCGCAGCGTTTCTTTTAATACCAAGTTTTTCAACAATATGGGAAATATCACAATCAGCATTTTGCTGGCAGGAAAATGCAGACATTTTTACTTGATGAAGAAAATCAGTAAACTCTATGTCAGATGATGGATGAGTAATAACTGGTAATGTGTTAACAAACATTCCCGGCAAATTTTGCATTTCCGGTAGAGGACGATTCACCACCGGTGTTGCAATAAAAATATCTTCCTGTTGGGTAATTTTTGACAGGAACACGGCATAGGTTGAAATCAACCCCGTAAATAAAGTGACCTTTTCATTACGACATAATGCGCGCAAAGCTCCCGATAATTCACCCAAACTGAATTCAACCGTAGTCCCTAGAAAGTCTTTGCGATCTGGCCGTGCATAATCCAGCGGAAGATCAAGAACCGGAATAGAGCCCGATAAAGTTTTTAACCAAAACTCCTCCTGCTTTTTAAAAGCCTTTGAAGCCATCATCTGGTCTACCCAATCCACATAATCCAGATATTGAAATCGAGTAAACGCCAGCTTGCTACCATGGACTGCCTGGGCAAACTCTCTGTTGATAATTCCCGCAGAAAAACCATCGCCAATAATATGATGGCTATCAAATACCACGAAGCGATCTTCTTCAGTATTTACAAGGGCACAGCGCAAGAGGCAGGGTGAGGTTAAATCAAATGGGCGAATAAAACCCTGCAACCAGCTATCAAATTCACACGCAGCAAGCTTTACGCGCTCCACCTTGAAACTAACAACATCATGCACCTCCTGGAAAATTTTTCCTTCTTCCATAATAAACGCAGTACGCAGAATATCGTGTCGTTGAATAACCTGTTCAATAGTGTGTTGGGCTTGCTCGGGTGTAAACTCGCCTTTAATTTTCATTACTTCCGGTAAATTGTAGGCAATATCTTTTTGGCCATTCATTTGGCTAAGAACATAAATTCTTCTTTGCGCAGGAGATAAAGGTCCTCGTTTTTTTCCACTGTGCTTGAGCACGGGATAATTACCAGAACTATCATCAGAATTACGAACCTTTGACTCGCTTTTCTTTAAAATTTTACTGATGAGATCTTCTTTGCTAAAAGTCACTTTTATTCTCCTTAAAATGAATTGCCAATTCAATTGATAATAAATTCAAGTACCGGGTTAAATAAATTGGTATTGGAATAAGGCAAATTCGGTTCCTCGCTAACAAATCCTTTTACTCTTAAAACTTCTCCCTAACCTCGCGAACAACTAAATTTATTCCTCTCATTTCCTTTGTTACTACACACGATACAAGCTCAACTTTTATGGCATGAGCGCAATAAAAGTTGAGCAGATTTACAGCATCCTTACATCTCCAACGCAGTGGGTTCGTCTGCCTCCGCCTGCTCCCTCAAAACTTCTTCGATGAGCGCTTCAATTTGGGTTAAAATTTTTGTTGCCAATGTTGAGATACTCGGTCCACTGATTAATTCAATGGTAGGAATGTCTACACCCAATTGAGTTTTTAACGCCATTGAAATTTCAACTGACATAAGTGAATCAACACCAAGGTCAATAATACTAGCGTGAGGGCTAATAGATTCCGGTGACATTTTAAATATGGCACCGAAGCGAATAGCTAACTCTTGCTGTATATATGCTCTTCTCTCTTCTGAATCTTTGTTAATAATATTTTCCAGAATTTCCATTAATTTTTGACGCTCGGCGCTTTGATCCTGCTGCGTTAAAAGTTCGCGATAAAAATTCGATTGCGATAAGGAAGGATTGCTGATCGCCCATTGATTCCAATCCACATGGAATATTCCCGTTTGGCTGGCATCTCCTAAAATCACAGACTCCATAGCTTTCATGGCTTGAAGATTGGTCACACCGTAAATGCCCGCAAGCTCAAGCACTTTCACCAGGTTCTCATTGTGTGCCAATACGCCTGTATCACTTAAAGCACCCCAGTTAATCGTTTTCGCGGCTACACCGCGGCTCGACAAATAATGCGCAAAGCCATCAAGGAAACTATTGGCGGCGACGTAATTTCCCTGGCCCGCATTACCAATTAATGAGGATATGGATGAGAACATAACGAAGAAATCAAGTGCTGTTTCTTGCAACGCCAAATGCAAATTAATTGCGCCCTGAATTTTGGGAGACATAACGCGCTGGAAACGTGCCGCATCTAATTGCGACAGATAAGCGTCGTCAAGCACCATGGCGCTGTGAATAATCCCTTTCACGGGCGGCATGGTATTTTTGATGCGAGTAAATTCTTCCTTGACCAAATCGAGATTAGTAACATCCAGAGCACAAACTTTTACGTTGATACCTTGTTGTTCCAGTTCAGCAACGGTTTTAACAGCATCCAGGTCACGCAACCCACTACGGCTAATGAGTACCAGATTAAGTGCACCCTTTTCCACCAACCATTGCGCACATTGCAAGCCGAATCCCTGAGTGCCGCCTGACACTATATAAGTGCCATCCAATGCGAGTTGTTCCGCTTTAGTTTCCACAAGCAGCGGAACGGTTTCCTGATTCATGGATACATGCACAGCGGCAGCAACACCACTCTTGAGCTCAACTGCTGCAGCCGCAATATTGTTTAAATCAAAAACAGGCAAAGCCGGTAAAGATAAGGTCTCACTGGCAAGCGACAATAATATTTTTTCAATTTCCACTTTTACGAAATCGAAATGCAGACTGAAAAGAGAATCTACATCTATAACGTGATAAGTTGCATTCAACGCAGGAATAGCGCTGACATGATTGCGAGCTATCTGGTTCGATTTAAAATCAACAACTTTGCTGAACGCGTTAAGCATTTGTAGATTTTCAAGATCCTTCCAACCGTGGTTAATGAAAATATCTACACCAGTAGTAATCCGGGAAACATCGTCAGCCCAATTACTGTTAACACCCGCGACATAATGCACTCCCGGAATTGCCGCAACGTCGTATTCAACCAGGGATGAAGCTTGCTCATCGACAAAAATTGCTGTTAACCCGGCAGCCTTGCTGTCCTCCAACAAAGTTTGAACGAATGCTCCCCAGCTGCCTTTAATGACAATACTTGCCCCTTCACGCAAATTGCCTATGGTTGATAGAGCAAAACGCGCGCGGAATATTTCATAAATATCTGGCAAATTTCCGTGACGTAATTGCTCGGGAAGAATAAATGCATACTTGGCATTCAGCGTCGTAAAATTAGTGATTCCGTGTGGGTAAAGCGACAACACCTGATCACCTATTGAGAAATCTTTTACTGCTGAGCCCTTATTAACCACTTCCCCAACGCACTGCGTGCCAACTTGATATTTAAAGAAATGTTTCTCAGGATCTTCCGGATAGATTGCTAACTGACTATTCAATTGATCCCAATAGGAGAGCGTTAAATAATTAACTTCCAGTTCAATTTCATTGCTTTGTAGTGCAACCAGATTTTCATCACTAACGACAGAACCTTCTGGCAATACGCGATTTTTAGCGGCAAATGGCAGTGGATTATTTTCTACACTGGAAAAATCCAGAACAGTAACGGCTTGGCCTATACGCGAATCAACCGTTTCAATTTCCTTTTCCTCCTGCTCAAGTGTAACCAACGTGTGCTGATAGATTCTTGTGCCGCGAATAGCAACTTCCTTAGCACCAGCTTCCGCACACAAAATAAAATCATGGAAATTTTGCAGCTCTTGCTGGTTAGCTGACGTAAAGTCCACGCTGGAACATTTAATCGTAGAATATTCAGTATTGATTGTACGAGCAAATCCGGAAAGGCTGGATGATGCAACACCCTCGACCCTATCGCTGTCCAGTACTTTGCAAGCTTGACGAGTACCAATAAATAGTTCGACAGGTTTATTGATTTCACTAAAGACCTGAACCATTTCTGTCAAACGGGCACAATGACTAACTGAATGTGCGAGTGCTTTATCAAGCGCAACGGGGGCTTCACAAAGGTAAATAACTTTGCTGACTGAGTTGCTTGTCAATATTTCAGCAAACTCATCGCGAGCATAGTTATTTTTTTCAATAAAAATAACTTTATTTTTTTCCGAAAGCTGGTCATGCAAAGACACTATTTCTGCAGGATTGTTGGAAATAATAACCAGTGTTTCGTTGGTTAACTCTTGCGTATCCACTTCGTCGGTATCAACAAGTTCCCAAGAGGTGCGATACAGAGCTACATCTTTTTGGTCCACTCCCATCTGCGCAAGTGCCTGGCAAACTACACCTTTCAGTTCAGCAATGGGTTGATTGTCCTGGTCGTATAACACGAAATCAGCCTTGAGAGATTTTGCAGACATCCACTGGAGATTGCCGACAACTTTGCAATGAGTAGTTACTGCGCCGAAAATTGCCAAACGCTCAATCTGCACTGGAATAAATGGCACTTTATATTGTCCACCAAATGCAAACAGGGTTTGGAATACACCATCCAAAATAGCAGGTGATAATATGTAATCATTACTGATATCAGCCAAGGTATTTTCGAGTTCTGCGTAAACAACACCGTCTTTATTTTTTAAGGTTTTGATGGGTTGGAAATAAGGTCCGTATTGCAAACCATTTTCAGCAACAGTTTTATAAAATGCATCTATATCCTGATTTTGGAAATCATCCCAGGATTGGTTCAGAGCCTCCTGATTAACATCTGCCACTAACGCTGGTGCAATTTCACCGCGCATGTGGAACGCCCAGGTTTCCTGCAGTGCCGTTGTTGTACTGTAAATACTGAATAATTTTTTGTCCGCGGTGCACATGGAAATAATGCGCTTTTCCTCTTCGCTTTTTTCATCTGGCAGCGCCATAATTCGCTCAAAGGATAAATTTTTTAAACAACTTACTCTTTCACCTGATATTTTTTCATTCAGCGCCAAGGCAGCTTCTACATAAAAGGCACCCGGTAAAATAATTTTATTACCGATCTTATGATCTTTGACGTAAGGGAAAAATGCATCACTCAGTTCCACTTCCCAGGCAGGATAAGGTAAATGTAAGTTGCGATATAAAATAGGATGTCCCTGCTCACCGAATTTATCCTGGTAGAATTTTGGTGAGCCATAGGTGTAGGAGGATTTTTGCCATGGATAGGTTGGCAATTGGAAGTAGCAATCCTGTGCTGTTTGGATTTTATTCCAATCCAAATCGTAACCTTGTGCATAGAGCAATCCCAGTGAATTTAATAAGGTTGCCTGCTCTGGTGTTTTACGATTCAAGCTTGAATATACTTGTCCATCAATTCCTTTTTCAGAAAGAATTTCTTTCATAGAAGAATTGAGCACTGGATGTGGGCCAACTTCGAGGAAACTGTGAAAATCATTTTCACACAAGGTTTCAATAGTTTTTGCAAACTGTACGCTTTCCCTCACGTTATGCCACCAATAATCTGCATCGTAATCTGTGGCTGTTGCAAGCTCGCCAGACACGGTGGAGTAGCAAGGAATTTTTGCTGGTTGCGGTTTAACACCAGCGAGACGTTCTTTAATCTCGGCCTCAATCGGAGCCATAAGCGGGCTGTGATAAGGTACTTCCACTTGCAATGCACGATTGAAAATATTGGCTTCCTGAAATATTTCAGCTAATTGATCCAGTGCTTCTTGTTGACCAGCCAGGGTTACAGCGTGAGGTGAATTTACTGCTGCAATGGAGACGTGCTCTGAGTAATCACTCAAATAAACTTGTATGGCTTTTTCTGATAAACCAACTGCCAACATGCCGCCGGTATTTGCCAAAGTACCTTGCAAACGGCTCCGGTGATAACTCACCAGCAGTGCATCTTCCAAACTCAAAATGCCTGACACATAGGCTGATGTCACTTCACCAACACTGTGCCCAACTACTGCGGCAGGCTCTATGCCCCACGAGCGCCACAATTCGGTAAGCGCCGCTTGTACTGCAAAATTCATGGGTTGCGCTACATCTGTTTTTGCAACACGCGAATTTTCTTCACTGCTTTGCATTTCTTCCAATAATGACCAACCAGCTATTTTTTGGAACACCTGGTCATACTCTTTCATTTTTTGTGCAAAAAGTGGTTCAGTAACTAAAAGTTCCTGACCCATTCCCCACCATTGAGGACCCATGCCGGAGTAGACAAATGTTAATTCTCCGGGTGAGTTTGCGGGCTCCGCAGATACTATTCCTACTGCCGGGGTATTTTTGGAAAATAATTCAAGACGCTCTAGCAGCTCTTGTTTATTTGCTGCAAAAATCAATGCACGGCGATCATAATGATTGCGCTTGGTAGATACGCGACGTAAAAATTGCGGCGTTGTTACATCACCAGCATCAAGGAAATTTTTGTATTGAACAGCAAGTGCTTTTAATGAATCACTGCTTTTTGCAGATAAGGGTAATAATAATGGCGCAGAGAAATTTGCATCATCTGAATCAACAATACTTTGCTGGGATTTCGGTGCTTCACCTAAAATAATATGCGCATTGGTGCCACCGTAACCAAATCCATTAACACCTATATATTTGGTTTTATTTTGTCTTGGCCAATCCTGAGTCTCGGTAGGTACTTTTAAACACATAGTATCAAACGGAATTTCAGGATTCGGTGTTTCGAAATTAAGATTCGCGGGAATCTTGCCATTTTTCAAACACAAAATAGCTTTTAATAAACCGGAAACACCCGCTGCTGCTTCGAGGTGACCTATATTGGTTTTCACTGAACCTATAACTAATTTATCCTCACGATCTTGCGCAAAGACGCTGTTCAGTGCGGAAGTTTCTGCTTTATCACCCGCTTGAGTACCTGTGCCGTGCGCTTCCACGTAATCAATATCGACGGGCTTAAGTTCTGCTTTTTTCAGCACACGCTTAATCAACTCAGCTTGCGCATCGGCGTTGGGTGAAGTGATGCCTTTAGTCGTTCCATCCTGATTAACACCGGTCCCTTCAATTACGGCGTAAATGTGGTCTCCGTCTCGCTGCGCTGCTGATAAAGATTTCAGCAACAGCATGCCCGCACCTTCGCCGCGGCAATATCCATTAGCGCGCTCATCCCACGTAAAACATTTGCCATCTTTCGATAACAATTTGCTCTTACACATTTCGATAAAGTGCTCAGGCTGCGTCATAACATTAACGCCACCTACAAGCGCTGTATCGCAATCGCCGGATAAAATACTTTCAACAGCGTAGTGCGCAGCAACCAGCGATGATGAACATGCTGTATCTACGGTAAGGCTTGGGCCTTTTAGATCAAAAACGTAGGAAATTCTGTTGGACAATAATGTAGCCGATGAGCCCGTTACGGATTGGGTGATATACCAGTTTCGACTGTCAAAACTTGTGGA
>CBHTVU010000107.1:0-13098 GCA_966096785.1 uncultured Gammaproteobacteria bacterium
TTATGTAAAAAATCGACAACATAACCTCTATTAAAAATGCAACATTTTCTCCTGGAATAACAGTGTTGTAAGCCTGGGTAAATCCAAAAATAGTTACTCTATTTTTTAAATTATTGCCATTACAAACCATTACAAAAAAATAGTCGCCTAAACCGTTGAGATACAATTTGATTTCGAACTTTCTGTACTATTTTACAAGAGGTTATACACTTACTATTGAATAAATCGGCTCCATAAAAAAATTCGTATAAACATACAAAATATAAGAAGACACATTAAGTAGAAATTTAGGCGAACGATTGAGATGTTCGCAACAATCTTTTAATACCCGCAGATGCAGGTATAGACGCCAAAAAAAATACATGTTTTTTGATTCAAAATATGGAAGCGAAGTTGGGCATGAAAGCGCAAGAAAACATTCTGCAAGTTATTACCCTGAAGGTCTCTGTGGCCGTACATGTTTTCGCCTCGTTGTTATGCTTATTATCAATATTAGTAATATTCGCCTGGCATTACCCGACCGCGTTTGGCACCTATCACTCTGCTATTATTCTTACTGCTTATAATACCGCCATATGTCTCGGCTTGAGTGGTGTGGGATTATTTACTCTCATTTACAAACAGTTTTGGTTAACACGCCTATTTGCTGTATTCATATCTGTCATAGGTACTGCAACACTCATTGAGTTATTTAGCCAACATTATTTCAACGTAAATTTTTGGTTTATTGAAAACACTGAAAGCATAGATGGCTTGATGTCACCGACTACCGCTATTTGCCTTATACTAATGAGCATCTCACTGTTTTTATCAAGCTGGCCACGAAATGTTTTTATTATTCCTATCATATTCCTCAATATCACCTCACTTACAATCGCACTAATTGCGATCCTAGGCTACGGAGCTGGAATTGTCCCTGCGTTTGTTTGGGCTGGTATTAAAATGACTTTGCAAACTGCATTTGGAATAAGTTTGTTTTCACTCGCAACAATTATCCTTCTGAGTCGCGACGCTATAGATACTTTTAATGAACTAAATTTTTTCAATCGCATTGTTACTGGTTTCGGCTTTATGGCGGTACTTGTTGTTGCAATAGGCTCTATTGCGTTCATACAAATTCATACAGTATCTGCCATAACTCACAAATTATATGAAAGCCCGATTCAAATAAATAATGCAGCTTATCGTGTCAAATTTGAAATAAACCTTATTAATCGACAGCTGAAAAATTTTGCTATTCAACCTGAACTATCAAAAAACCACCAAATCCCCCAAGAGCTAGACAAAACTGAATTTAATATCCATAAAGATTTAGCTCTCATCCAAAAAATCGAACCTAAACTCAGTAGAGAAGTTGATGAGCTCTCGCGGGGGCTTATTATATGGAAGCAGTTCGTGCTTGAGTCCTGTGCGATACTGGCACGCAATGACGTTAACACCTTTTCAGAACGCACAATTCGTGAAGGGCAAGAGCAATTACAAGCATTTGAAACTATTTTGGATCGAATGAGTTTTCAAGCCCAGCAACAAACGACTGAACTCAATAATGCTATTCAAACTACCGAAGATGACGCAAAAAAATTAGTTGTAGTTATTGTTATAGGATTTCTAATAATAGGTACAGCAGTTGCGAGCCTGATTACCCGAAGTCTTACCATTCAACTGCACAAAATACGCGATGCTATGTTCGCCCTCGCGGGTGAGAACCTTGTCAATGAAATTCCTTTTTTAGATCATCCCAAAGAAATTGGCGATATGGCAAGAGCATTGAATGTTTTCCGAGACAATTTTAATGCCCGCAAAGACTTGGAAACTCGTCTGCGACAAGTTATTGAAAGTATGCCCAATGGCATCATCATGGTAAATAACCATGGGATTATGGAGATAGTTAATAATCAGGCAGAAAAAATATTTGGCTATGAACGCAGCGAACTTTTGGGTAACCCGATTGAAAAATTAATTCCGCGAAATATAGCTCAAGCCCACCCTCATTATCGTGCCGATTTCTTTCACAATTTATCTCCGCGCGTTATGGGCGCTGGACGGGAACTTTTTGGATTACATAGCGATGGCACTGAAATTCCGGTGGAAATAGGCTTGGCACCTGTTGACGATAAAGACGGCACTAAGGTGCTGGCTTCCATTGTAGATATTACCGAACGACGTAACGCAAATCTTGCTCTGAATGAAAGCCGTGAACGATTAGAGTTAACTACACGAATAAATCAAATAGGAATTTGGGAATATATTGTTGATGAGGGGAAATTAATATGGAATGACGCCATGTTTGAAATCTATGGTCGAAGCAAGGAAAATTTCACCAATGACTACGCTGCATGGACCCGTTGTGTTCACCCGGATGATATAAATGATCTGGAAAGATCACTTAAGGAATCAATTACAACACTGACACCTTTTGTGAATAAGTTTCGAATTATTTTACCCGATGGCACGCTGAAATACATTCATGCCAAGGGCAAAAGTGAGCGACAAGTCGGAACCAAAAAATTGCGCATGCTTGGTACCAATACCGATATTACCAGAGAAGAAATCGCGCTCGCCAAAATCCACAATTTAGAAGCCTTAAGATCCGCCATAGTGGAATACTCTGATGATGCAATTATCAGTAAGACTCCTGAAGGAATTATTACCAGCTGGAATCTTGGTGCGGAAAACATATTTGGTTACAGTCAGGAAGAAGCCATTGGAAAGCCCATTAAGAATTTACTGTTCCCTCCGGATCTCGCTTACGAAGAAGACATGCTGCTAGAAAAAGTACTGGCGGGTGCTGAGATTAAACACTTTGAAACTACACGCATGCGAAAAGATGGTGAGCTTATAAGTGTTTCCATAACGCTGTCACCTATCAAAGATGCCATGGGGAAAATAGTTGGTATATCTGCAATCAAGCGCGACATCACCGCAACAAAAAAAATAGCGAATATGTTGTCCACGCGTAAACGCGAGCTGGAACAAATAAACGACGAATTGCAGAAGAGTAATAAAGAACTGGAGACTTTTGCCTATGTCGCCTCTCACGATTTAAAGTCTCCGTTGCGCGGTATTGCGCAATTATCTACCTGGATTGAGGAAGATCTGGCGAGCGGCGAAAACGACGCGGTTAAAAATCACACCGAACTACTTCGCAATCGTATAAAGCGCATGGAAAAATTATTAGATGATCTATTGATATTCTATCGCGCTGGCAAAGCTGAAGGAGATGTAGTAAGGGTTGATATGAATCAGATGGTTAATGAAATTTTTGAAATACAAAATAATAAACCTGGCCTACGGCTTGTTATAAATAATAGTTTACCAACACTTGATACATTTACCACACCACTAGAACTAGTAGTTCGCAACCTGTTTTCCAATGCCATCAAACACCATGACAAAGATGAAGGTCTTATACAGATAAGCTCAAAAACAATAGACGAGAATTTTATGGAAATTAGCGTTTGCGATGACGGACCAGGCGTTCCTGAAAAATTTCATGACAGAATATTTGGGATGTTTCAGACGCTAAAACCACGCGATGAATTAGAAGGCAGCGGTATGGGTTTGGCTTTAATAAAAAAACTGGTAGAAGGGTACGGAGGCCGAGTGACCATAAAATCTGAAGGAAGAGGCGCTTGTTTCAATTTCAGTTGGCCACTACGAATTCGCAAAAGGCAGGAAAATGACTGAAAAAATGTATCCAAACGTACAGACGCCAGCATATCGGGAAGTTAGTCTCTTCATGATTGAAGATGACGATATAGATGCTACTGCACTGCGACGAGCGCTACAAAAATTAAAATTGCTTAATCCAGTGTATCGCGCGCGCGATGGCCTTGAAGGTCTTGAAATGCTGCGCTCAGGCAAGGTACCAGCGCCATTCATTATTTTGCTAGACCTCAATATGCCTCGCATGAACGGTCTGGAATTTCTTGAACAACTTCGATCCGATTCGTCGCTCACACAAACCATAGTGTTTGTATTAACAACGTCTAAATCGGACGAAGATATTGTTGCCGCTTATCGCGAACACGTGGCAGGTTATTTGTTGAAACAGCGCATGGATGACGATTTCTTACAAGTTGTAAGTTTGCTTAATCACTATTGGCGTATCGTCGAATTACCCGTTACCAGCGGGCAGTAACTTTAGGGAGTCACCGAATGAAATTGCTTTTAATTGACGATAACGATCTGGACCGCCAGGCGATAATTCGGACATTTAAAAAAGCTGAGTGGAACATCCAAATCACTCAGGCATCCTCTGCCAATAGTGGGTTGGAGGAATTCGAAACGGATGATTTTGATGCCGTCTTGCTTGATTACCGTTTACCTGATATGGACGGCTTGGATACCTTGCGCTTGTTAGTGAGGCATCCCAACCACCATGCAGCCATTATCATACTCACTGGCGCCATGGAGAATGATGAACTCGAACAAAAATGCATTGAAGCAGGCGCACAAGATGTACTGTTTAAATCCGATATCTCCCACAAACATTTAACACGTGCCATAGTGCATGCGCGCACACGCCATTTGCTGGAGCGAGAATTATTCGAAAGCCATCAACGTTTGCGAACGCTGGCTGAAAATGATTCATTGACCGGTTTAGCAAACCGTTATTATTTCGATGAAAGTTTACGCACCGCAATACCACGGGCCAATCGTCTTAAAGACAAACTTGCGCTCTTATTTCTGGATCTCGATAATTTTAAAATCATTAATGACAGCATGGGACACGACGCAGGCGATCAATTATTAAAGGAAGTCGCACGGCGTCTACTTCATGTTGTTCGGAATGGCGATATTGTTTGTCGTTTGGGCGGCGACGAGTTTGCTATTTTAGCTCATAACTTTGAGACCCAGGATCGTATCATCCAGTTGGCAGAACGCATCCTTGAGGAATTAAGGCGCCCTTTCGTCATTAAAAATGTTGAGCAATTTATTTCTGCAAGTATTGGCGTAGCCACCTACCCGGACGCAGGCCACGATGCAGGAGACATGCTAAAAGCAGCGGACCTGGCAATGTACAGAGCCAAACGCGATGGAAAAAATAATTATCATTTTTTCTCGTCAGCTCTGCAGGCCCAGGTTCAGGAACGCATTCGCATGGAAAAAGAATTGCGTTCAGTTATTCCAACGGACCATTTCGTTCTTTACTACCAACCTATAGTGGACGCAAAATCCCTTGAAATTACCGGTGTCGAAAGTTTAATTCGCTGGGACCACCCGACCCGTGGAATTTTGCCTCCCAGTGAATTTATTAGTCTCGCAGAGGAAATTGGCCTTATTATTGAAATTGATTCCCGGAGCAGACTCAAAGCCTGCCAACAATTATCCAAATGGCGAAAAAAGGGAATAGTCAGCGATTTTTTTTCTGTACGCATTAATGTATGCGCACAAATGCTAACAGACGATGAACTACATATTGCGATAAAAAATGATTTGGACAAATCGGAAATTCCGGGTCACTGTATTGGCCTGGAGGTTACTGAATCAGTGCTAATAGAAAATTTCGAAAGAACTGCAAAATTATTACAACAGATCAGAAGTTATGGCGTAGAGATTTCCGTTGATGATTTTGGAACTGGCTACTCGTCTATGGCTTATTTAAAAGCTTTGCCTGCACGCACTTTAAAAATTGATCGCACCTTTGTTCAAGATGTTCCAGAAAGCCCCGACGATGCGCGAATTTTGCGTGCCATGATTGTCTTTGGAAAAAGCCTTAATTTAAAAATAGTTGTTGAGGGTATTGAAACAAAAGAGCAAGCTAAATTCTGCCGCGAGCATGGGGCAGATTTGTTGCAGGGATATTTATTCTCAAAACCGATTAGCAGTGACAATTTTGAAAAATTACTTTTAGCTCATAACGCCGAAGCATGGAATGTGCTTTTGTCTATGGACGATGACATCACGCCGTCCTGATACAAATAGCTAAAGATTAATTATATTTGCTGACGCAAACGAATTAAGTTTTTTCGATCGGCGGCTCGCAAGAGAATTTCCTTCCTATCTTCAATAGTAGATGAACTCCAATGAGTAATTTCCTGCAAACTTCGCCCACATCCCATACAAATATCATCGTCATCTAGACAACAATTGCGAACACATGGAGATTCAGGAATGGCAGACCCTGATATTGAAGACATACAAGCAACGCCTTATCCAAGTGACCAACATTAAAAATTACGCAATTTAATCCTATAGCTTTACCCAATATCCTGTATTAACACAGACAATTTTGCGCCGTCCCCAAGATTCGCCTATTATGCACCCACATTGGCAACACTTCTATTTTTGAATGACCGTCGTAAGGAATTTCCATGAGCAATATACAGCATCATCGTCTAATCATCCTCGGATCAGGCCCAGCAGGTTATACCGCCGCTATTTACGCAGCACGCGCTAATCTCAAACCTGTCATCATTACTGGCATGCAACAAGGTGGTCAATTAACCACCACTACCGAAGTGGAAAACTGGCCTGGTGGTGTACATGATTTGCAAGGCCCTGACCTTATGGTTCAGATGCAAGAACACGCCGAGCGCTTTAATACCGAGATTATTTTTGACCATATTCATGAAACTGTTTTAACCGAGCGCCCTTTTAAGTTAATAGGTTCCAACACATACACATGTGATGCACTCATTATTGCAACAGGTGCTTCGGCACAATATTTAGGTTTGCCATCGGAAGAAGCATTCCAGGGCCGCGGTGTAAGTGCTTGTGCGACTTGTGATGGATTCTTTTATCGTGGTCAAAAAGTTGCTGTAGTAGGCGGAGGTAATACCGCCGTGGAAGAAGCTCTTTATCTATCTAACATCGCCAGTGAAGTTACGCTGATTCACCGTCGCGATAAATTAAAGTCCGAAAAGATTTTACAAGATAAATTATTTGCTAAAGCTGCCACGGGTAATATCAAAATTATCTGGAATCATCAGTTGGAAGAAGTGTTGGGTGGTGACTCAGGAGTGACTGGTCTACGTTTAAAAAGCACCCAAGATGAAAGCACGCAGGAAATTGATGTTGCAGGTGTATTTATTGCGATCGGTCACAAACCTAACACGGATATTTTTGCGGGTCAGCTCGACATGAAAGATGGTTATCTGATTGTAAAAAGCGGCTTACATGGCAACGCGACTGCGACTAATGTCCCCGGTGTATTTGCTGCGGGTGACGTTGCGGACCATATTTACCGCCAGGCGATTACTTCATCAGGTGCCGGCTGTATGGCTGCATTGGATGCAGAGAAATATTTGGATGATTTGTAAGTTATTTTTCATCAGACGAGAAAATAAAAAAGCCGTTCAATGAACGGCTTTTTTATTTTCTGATTTAATTTTTATTTTTCTGATTTCATTCTTCCTGCTCGGGGCAATGAAAACTTTGTTTTATTTCGTCACCGTCCATAGAATGAAGGTGTACATCAAAACCCCACAACCTATGTAAATGTTTGAGAACCTCAGTTGCCGATTCCGCGAGAGGCTTCCTGTTGTGCATGGCATGATGCAATGTTAAAGCGCGATCACCACGCACGTTCACACTGTAAATTTGAATATTGGGTTCACGATTACCCAAGTTATATTGCCCCGCCAAGGTTTCGCGCAAACGCTTAAATCCGCCTTCATCATGAATCGCAGAAATTTCAATTTTATCTTGCTGGTCATCGTCGACAATACTAAATAATTTTAGATCGCGCATAACCTTTGGAGATAAGAACTGCAAAATAAAACTTTCGTCCTTAAAATTGCGCATTGCAAAATGCAAAGTCTCATTCCAATTACTTCCGGCTATATCAGGAAACCATTCACGATCTTCCTTAGTGGGATTTTCACAAATGCGGCGAATATCCATCATCATCGCAAAGCCCAGTGTATAAGGATTGATACCACTAAAATAAGGGCTGTCGTAAGCAGGTTGGGCAATAACGCTCGTATGCGACTGCAAAAATTCAAGCATAAACCCGTCACTAACCAAACCACGGTTATACATTTCATGTAGCAAGGTGTAGTGCCAGAAGCAAGCCCACCCCTCATTCATGACCTGCGTTTGACGTTGAGGATAAAAATATTGTGCAATCTTCCGCACAATACGAATTACTTCTCGCTGCCAGGGCTCGAGTAAAGGAGAATTTTTTTCCAAAAAATATAAAATATTTTCTTGCGGCTCGGAGGGAAAACGCGGTGTATTTTTTTCCGACTTGCCACTTGTAGACTTGGGAATAGTTCGCCACAAATCATTCACTTGCTTTTGTAGATATTCTGCACGCTCGGCTTGACGTAATTCTTCATCATGCGCGGATATCGGATAAGGGCGCTTGTAGCGATCTACACCGTAATTCATTAATGCATGGCAAGAATCAATAACAGATTCAACTTCACTAATTCCATAACGTTCCTCGCACTTACTAATATAATTTTTAGCAAACACGAGATAATCAATAATGGAATCCGCATCGGTCCAGGTTTTAAATAAATAATTTCCCTTGAAAAAAGAATTATGGCCATAACAGGCATGCGCAATGACGAGCGCCTGCATGGTCATATTATTTTCTTCCATCAAGTAAGCTATACAAGGATTGGAGTTTATGACAATTTCATAAGCCAATCCCATTTGGCCTCGTCTGTAGGAATTTTCAGTGCTTAGGAACTGCTTGCCGTAAGACCAGTGATGGTAACCTATTGGCATACCCACCGCCGCATAGGCATCCATCATTTGTTCGGAACTGATAACTTCTATTTGATTCGGATAGGTATCAAGACCAAATTCTTTGGCGATATCACCTATGGCCTGATCGCATTCGCGAATTAAATCAAAACTCCATTCCGAAGATGTGAATAAAAGCGCTGAACCAGATTTCGATTGTTTCATGCGACCTTCTTATGGAAAAGCTCACGAAAGACGGGGTAAATATCCGAAACTCCAATGATATGCTGTAGAGAAAATTTGTCCGGGTATTCGTTGTGCACCTCTTCATAAGTACGCCACAACGCCTGATGATCATGGGGCGTAATTTCAATATAAGAATAATATTGGCATAAGGGTAAAAGATGCTCACTCATAAGCTCTTTGCAGCTAGCCGAATCATCACCCCAGTTGTCACCGTCCGATGCCTGGGCACCATAAATATTCCATTCATTCGGTGAGTAACGATCTTCAATAATACTCTTCATAAGTTTTAACGAACTTGATACTACTGTACCCCCCGTCTCACGAGAATGAAAAAACTCATCCTCATCTACTTCTTTAGCGCTGGTATGATGGCGAATAAAAACGATTTCCGTTTTTTCATAATTTCGCTGCAAAAATAAATACAGCAAAATAAAAAAACGCTTCGCTATGTCTTTGGTAGCCTGGTCCATAGAACCTGACACATCCATAATACAAAACATAACCGCTTTTGAACGTGGAATGGGTTGTTTTATTTGCAGGTTATACTTTAAATCGAAAGTGTCTAGCCATGGGGTACGTTTGATCGCTTGTGAAATTTTTGCCATTTCTGCAATAAGTTCTTCACGTAATATCAGATCACGACTGGATTCCGCTTGCTGGTCAATCGCATCTACCTGTTCTTGCAATTCAATCAGACGTTTACGCTTACCTGCAGTCAGCGCTATACGGCGCATATTAGCTGCACGTAAGGATCGTACAATATTAATGCGACCTGGCTGCCCTTCGTTGGCAATACCACCGCGCACTTTTTTAAATTCTTCAATGCCGGATAATTGCCGCTTGATTAAATTTGGCAACTCCAAACCATCAAACATAAAATCCAGAAATTCCTCTTGCGATAGCGTGAACGAAAAATCGTCTTCGCCCTCGCCCGAATCGCTGGCATTTTTTCCACCGCCTCCGCCTGCCCCACCCTCCGGGCGATTTACCTTGTCTCCAGTGGAAAACTGTTTGTTACCTGGCAAGACACGCGTGTTATGTCCACCGTTACCATGGTGAATCACAGGCTCGCCTATATCTTTAGTGGGAATACTAACCTTGCCGCCCTTATCAATATCTTTGATAGAACGGCTACTTACAGCATCAGAAACGGATTTTTGGATTTGATCGCGATAACGCCGCAAAAACCGTTGGCGATTGACCGCGCTTTTGTGTTTTGCATTAAGGCGTCTATCAATGATGTAACTCATGCCTAACCCTTATACAAAGAGAATTAATTTTTTTCACAAACACTTACATTAATTTAACTAAGGTCCTTGTCGGCCAAGCATTTCAATACAGGCGCCCGGCCTAGAATGACGCCCTTATTAAAGTATTAGAAGTTTATTGCGATTTTCTCACCCGCAAATACCACTCGGACAACAAGCGCACTTGTTTTTCGGTGTATCCGCGCTCCACCATGCGCTGCACAAAATCGCCATGTTTTTTCTTGTCCTGTGCCGACGCTTTGGCATTGAACGAAATAACAGGTAATAAGTCCTCTGTATTGGAAAACATTTTCTTTTCAATCACGGTGCGTAATTTTTCATAGCTGCGCCAGTCAGGGCTTTTGCCAGAGTTATTCGCTTTGGCCCGCAATACGAAGTTTACAATTTCATTGCGGAAATCTTTTGGATTGCTAATACCTGCAGGTTTTTCAATTTTTTCCAGCTCTTCATTTAATGATGCGCGATTAAGAATTTCACCGGTTTCGTGATCGCGATATTCTTGATCCTGAATCCAGAAATCGGCATAGGTAACGTAACGATCAAAAATATTTTGACCATATTCCGCATAGGATTCCAAATAGGCTGTTTGTATTTCTTTGCCAATAAAATCCACATACTTCGGGGAAATGTATTCTTTCAAACCGTTAAGATATTTTTCCTGCACATCATTGGGAAATTGCTCTTGTTCAATTTGCTGCTCAAGTACATACATTAAATGCACCGGATTAGCGGCAATTTCCGTAGGATCGAAGTTAAATACTTTCGACAATATCTTAAACGCGAAACGTGTTGATAAGCCGGTCATACCTTCATCAACACCCGCTGCATCCTTATACTCTTGCAAGGATTTTGCTTTTGGATCTGTATCTTTTAAATTCTCACCGTCATAGACGCGCATTTTTGAAAACACGTTAGAGTTTTCTGGTTCTTTAATTCGCGATAAAACCGAGAACTGCGCTAGCATCCGCAAAGTATCCGGTGCGCAAGGTGCTTTGGAAAGCGAACTATTTTGTAATAGTTTTTCGTAAATTTGCATCTCTTCTTTAACACGTAAGCAATAAGGTACCTTCACGATATAAACACGATCGATGAATGCCTCATTGTTTTTATTGTTACGGAAGTTTTGCCATTCTGATTCATTAGAATGCGCGAGAATTACACCATCAAACGGAATTGCACCCAAACCTTCAGTGCTATTAAAATTTCCCTCCTGCGTTGCAGTCAGCAAAGGGTGCAGCACTTTAATGGGTGCCTTAAACATTTCCACGAATTCCATTAAGCCCTGGTTCGCGCGGCAAAGACCACCACTGAAACTGTAAGCATCCGGATCGTTCTGTGGAAACTCTTCCAATTTACGAATATCCACTTTACCCACTAGCGAAGAGATGTCCTGGTTATTTTCATCACCAGGCTCAGTCTTGGTAATCGCAATTTGGTTGAGGATTGAGGGATAAAGTTTAATCACTTTGAATTGAGTAATATCACCACCAAATTCTTGCAACCGTTTAGCAGCCCATGGAGACATTATGGTTTTAATGTAACGATTGGGAATGCCGTAATCCTCTAGAAGAATTTGACCATCTTCTTCAGGATTAAATAAGCCTAAAGGGGATTCAAAAACAGGGGAGCCTTTAATGCAATAGATGGGCATTTTTTCCATCAGAGTTTTAAGCATTTCAGCCAACGAGGATTTACCACCACCCACTGGGCCCAACAAATAGAGAATTTGTTTTTTCTCTTCTAAACCTTGCGCCGCATGTTTGAAAAACGACACTATTTGTTGGATGCACTCCTCCATTCCATAAAAATCGCTGAATGCTTTATAGCGCTTGATCATTTTGTTGGAGAAGATTCGGCTCAAGCGAGAGTCCGATGCGGTATCTACCATTTCCGGTTCACCGATTGCCATCAACATACGCTCTGCCGCAGAGGCGTAGACGCTAGGGTCTTTTTTACATAAATCCAAATATTCCTTGATACTTAATTCTTCCTGCTGCGTGGCTTCGTAACGCTCGCGATAGTGACTGAAAATACTCATAATTTACCTCAACTAAGCGATTGAACCTGCAATTTTCCACAAGCTGTGAGTCATATGCTACTTAACAAAATCGATACTGAAAATACCTTGAATGTCTGTTTCAAACCTTAGCTTAAGCATAGCTGCAAAAACGAATAAGCAACCGAATTAAATTCAAAATATTGACAGTTTTATTCATGTGCTAATGACAGCTAATTACACACAAAAATCACGCCAATCCCACAAATTTTTTATTTTTTTACTCCATCTGAACGAAAAACTATGTGACTATATAAATACTTGGGCTTAATGAAACCTTAATTTAATACTTAATACGCAAAATTATATGACCCAGATTCCCTGGTTAAATCCCGCCAATACATTATTTCCAGCGCCTTCCACAGCGCTTCGAGAGCCGAATGGTTTATTGGCAGTGGGGGGAGATTTATCACCTGAACGAATTCTGGCCGCCTATCGTCAGGGGATTTTCCCCTGGTTTAATCCCGGTGATCCTATTTTATGGTGGAGCCCAAGCCCACGTACTGTGATTTTTCCCTCTCAATTACATATCTCAAAAAGTTTACGCAAGCTTTTACGAGCAGGAACTTATAAAGTCACTTTTGATCATTGTTTCAGCGATGTTATGCGGGCCTGTGCTGAACCCCGGAGTCACTCCGACGGGACCTGGATTAGTGAAGAAATTATTGCTGGTTACACAGCTCTTCATCACCGAGGTTTTGCACACTCAGTCGAAGTCTGGCGCGATCACGAATTGGTCGGAGGTCTGTATGGCATGGCCTTAGGTAAAGTATTTTTTGGGGAATCCATGTTTAGTCGTGCTGATAATGCCTCAAAAGTGGGATTTTCACATTTAGTGAGGCAGTTGTTAGCCTGGGACTTTCAAATAATTGATTGCCAGGTTGCGAA
>CBHTVU010000108.1:0-13090 GCA_966096785.1 uncultured Gammaproteobacteria bacterium
TTCTCTAATAAAAGTTGTTCTACTTCATCTTTGCCTAGTGCGATTAACGCGCTTTCGCTGCGTTTGCGCGAACAGCTGCAAGCAAAGTTGACAGGGCGCGGCTCAAAAATCCGGACCGGATGTTCGTTGAATAATCGATACAGAATTTGTTCGTGTTCAAGTTCGACTAATTCGTCGGGTGTAATAGTATCTGCAAGTGCTTCAATAGTTTCCCAGTGGTTTTGATTGTCTTCTGCATTGGTTTTTAATTGTTGTGGCAGTGCCTGAATTAATAACCCACTGGCGTGTTGGCCATCGGCAGCGAACCATAGACGTGTTGCCAGTTGTTCTGATTGTTGAAAATAATCTTCCAGGCAACCGGCAAGTGTTTCTTGTTCGAGAGGAACTATTCCCTGGTAGCGTTCTAATTTTCCTGCAAAATTTTCAGTGCGCTTTGGTTCAATGGTAATGAAGAGCACGCCTTTGCCGAGTAGATCCAGCATGCTGCCAGTTTGAGCGAGTGCTTCAGTCAGCTCTGCGTCTTCATTCAAGCGCACTATGCCGCGAATATTATTGTGATGATTACACTCTGCCATGATGGTGGAGATCACACCCTCGCCACGCGCTTGTAAGATAATCATGCCGTCAAATTTTAAAGTTGAGGAAAGTAGACCAACCGCAGCTAGAAACTCTCCCAACAACACTTGGATGGCTGGCGGGTAGAGATTATGTTCTAAAATTTCCTGATAGCTTTTATTAAGCGTAACTAATTCACCGCGTATATCGCAGTCGTCAAAAATGAATCGGTTTAACAAATCATCGCTTGGCATAATAAATTTTCTTAAATGAGATTAGGAGTATTGGTTCTATTTCCAGAAAGCTTCACGGGTTTCAAAGATTGCAGTTAACTGAGTCTAGTCGGGGCAACGGTTTTTAATCAGCGCCTGAGTTTCTGCTACTTTTTGATCGCGCTCTTCCATAGTAACTTTCATGGGCTTGCCGTCTTCATCGAGAAATTGCACGAGACCGCTGATATCTTTAAGGTACTTCCGCATTTCTTTGCACCATTGCAAGAGTTCAGGGTCTGGTATTGCTTGTTGCCGCTTGTATTCGCGATCAGCTTCATTTTCTTTGCGAAAAATAGTTTCCAGCTTTTGGTGTTCCGCAGTACTGGTGTCCACATTGGTTTGTTTGACTTTTTCAGTGATATCTTCTGCTGATGATTTTGGTTTTTTATCGCCAAAATGAACTTTTCCATTGGCGTCCGTCCAGCGATAAACTTCTGCAGATGTGTTTATGCAACTTAAAAATAATAAACAGCACAAAAACCATTTCATGATATTTCCCTAATTGTCGTCCAATAAATTAATTCGCTGAAATCTGTGTATCTGGCGGCGTTCTTTTTTGTCAGGTCTGTGATCGCTTGCGATGAATGCGGCCATACCGGCTTTGCGCTCCGCACTGCGTTTTTCACGAAGCGTTTTGCTGGCTTCGGTTTCTTCGTAAAGCAATACAGCTTCGGGCGCTCCGCGTCGCTGGTCAGAAAGCATCTTTACAATAATAGTCTTTTCATCGAGATCCTGACGGATCACCAGCGTAATTCCCACACTGATTTCTTTAGCGGCTTTCACGCGCTGACCATCGCATTGAACTTTGCCACCTTCAATGGCTTGTTTGGCGAGATTGCGAGTTTTAAAAAATCGCGCAGCCCATAACCACTTGTCGAGGCGAACTTTGGTGTCCAGATAAGGTTTATGCATAGTGTTTCATTCTTCACGCGAGTTGCGCGCTTAGGGCATGATTTCATCAAAGTGATGAATAGCAGGAAAGCCTTCTAATTTGCGTTCAATTTTGCTGTCGGGTTGGTGTATGCCGAGCAGATGGCGAATGCCAAATGTTTTGGCAGATTCCAAAATGCGGGCGGTGTCATCAATAAACAAGGTTCGCGCCGGGTCAAATTTTTCGCGCACTTGCAAGGCTTGCCAAAATTCCTGAGCTTCTTTCGGGTGGTTGAACTCATGCGATGAAATAATAATGTCCAGATCTTTGTCGATTTCAGTGACTTCCAATTTTAATGACAAACTTTGTGGATGCGCGTTGGTCACCAGTAAACATTTTTTATGTGTTTGACGCAGACGACTTAAGAAATCTTTTACGTGTGGGCGAATCTGGATTTTATGTTTGATCTCTTCCTTCAGGCTGCGAATATCGACATCCAGATGACTCGACCAAAATTCCAGGCAGTACCACTGGAGAGTACCTTCGTATTGATTGATATTTTCCTTCAAAGCTTGTCTGGCTGTGGCAAAATCCACCTTATGAATTTCGGCGTAGCGTTTGGGCAAGTGTTCAAGCCAAAAATAATTGTCGAAGTGGAGGTCGAGTAGTGTGCCGTCCATGTCCAGTAATACGGTGTCTATCTGGTTCCAATCCACGAGCGGTAGATGTACGGTCATAAAGCAGTCGTCGTCTCAATAATTTTGCAGCATTTAAGAGGGCAGTATGCCGACAAAACCTGAGATATTAAAGCGCGAAACCGTGATGCGCAGCCGTCTGTTTCGCGCAGACGAGATTCATTTACGTTTCAGTAATGGCGAAGAGCGACGCTACGAAAAACTGGTCGGTGGCGGCAATGGAGCTGTGTTGATTGTGCCGGTTTTGAACAATGATACCTTCCTGTTGGTGAAAGAATACGCGGTAGGGTTGGAGGATTACCATCTCGCCTGCCCCAAGGGTGCGATTGACCAGGGCGAATCCATCCTTGAGGCAGCCAATCGGGAATTAAAAGAAGAGGTGGGTTATGGCGCGCGCAAACTTACCTTCCTTAAAAAAGTGCATTTGTCGCCATCTTATATGGAGCACGGCATCAATATAGTGATTGCACAGGACCTCTACCCGGAACGCCTGACTGGTGATGAGCCAGAACCCATCGAAGTGCTCGAGATTCCCGTTGCTGGAATAGCTGACTTTTGTTTACGGGCGGATGTATGCGAAGGCCGGAGCATAGCAGCCTTGTTTCTGGTGCGTGAATGGTTAGCACAGCAAGGCGCTAATCTATGAGCCTGACATCTGCACCATTGATAGTAGACAAGGTATTCGTAGAGAAAATTGTTGCTATAGCTCGCGCGGCGGGCGATGCGATTCTGGTGGTTTATAACGCGCCTGAGACTAGCAACGTCCAGTCCAAGAGTGATGATTCACCACTGACGGCTGCGGATTTAGCGGCCCATCATCTGATTGCCCTCGAGCTACCCAAGCTGCTAGCGGTACCCATGATATCGGAGGAGTCTGCGGTACCGCCCCTTGCCGAGCGAAAAGACTGGCCCGCCTATTGGTTGATTGACCCACTGGATGGCACCCGTGAATTTATAGACCGCAATGGGCAATTTACAGTCAATATCGCACTTGTTGTAAACGGCGTGCCGCAACTGGGTGTGGTACACGTACCTGTCACGGACGAAACCTATTTTGGTCTGGACGCATCTGTAGCGCAGGATAACCAAACCCGTTCAGAAAAATACCTGGCGGGTGTTTATGCGCAGGATCTGCGTTCCCGGAAACTTGCACCCCGCTTTGCGGCCCGCGATACTCTGGATATTTTGATGAGTCTGCGCCATGTTGGTGATGAGGCCACCGCACTTATCGGAAAGCTGCGTGAACGTTGGCCCGGTTCCTTGCAATCATTGAGCGCGGGAAGTTCACTTAAATTCTGCTGGATTGCGGAAGGTCGAGCTGATTTTTACCCGCGCCTGGCCCCGACCTGCGAGTGGGATACGGCAGCTGCCCAGGCTGTACTGACCGCGGCGGGTGGTTTGGTTGTTCAGGCAAATGATTTGCAGCCACTCAATTACAACAGCCAGGATAGCTTACTTAATCCTTTCTTTTTTGCCTTGGGCGACGTGACTTTCGACTGGCAATTACTCCTGGGTTAAATCACCTAAGTGCTTGTCGCTTAAGTATTTATTAGTGGCATGATTTTTCCTTATTTTTCATTTTCACTCTGGTAAATGCATCAACTTGAACTAGGATCTAGAGTTGGACAGTAATAATTTTTACGCGTGGATCAATGATTCGTGCGCGCTGTTCCAGGTAGGGAATAGCAGCTAAGGCTGAGTGATTTCCCCGGAAAATAGTCAATTGTCAGCCCCGCTGCCAATCTAACAGCCCTAATAACCATGACCAGTGGTGATCAAGACCCAAAGAACACGGAGGCGCTGGAGCAGCGCATCCAGCAACTTGAAAAAGAGGTCGAGCTCTTAGAGGAACGGCTGCGCCATTCAAAAGCCAATACGATTGGTACACGAACACCGGAAGGCGGGCTGATCAAAAACTCCTGGCTGATTCCCTTCGGCCAATATCTCCTGATTGAATCTGATAAAGCCAATATCAACGACGCATTGCATAGGCTTGGCAAATTATTTGAGGTGATTGACTGCAGCCTTTGGCTCATGAGTGCGAGCTCGACGACGGCCGAAAACGCATCTAATTCCTGCTGGCAATGTTTAGGGCGCTGGCAAAGGCAACCTGTTCCCGAACTCCTGGAGGCAGATTGGCTGGCTGGAGTCTGGCGAAAAAATTCCGAGATTGCTGATAGTTTGAATGGGGGCAAACCTGTGGCTCTGCTTGCCGCAGATCCGAATGTTGCCGACGCTTCTGAAGCATTGGTGCGCGCAAATATTTTCAGTTCGCTGATAGTGCCAGTCCTGCGCTACAACCTGTTGGAAGGCTTTGTGGTTTTGCATCGCGATGATTCTCGAGGTTGGTACACACGCGACCTCGACCGTTTAATGTTTATTGCGACTGCATTATTTAATTTACATGATCGCCAACAATTGCTGGTCAAGTTAAATGATCGCGATACACGTTTTAATTATGCGATTGAAGCGAGCAGTGACGGTTTGTGGGATTGGGATATCACCACAGGAAAAATTTATTTTAGTCGCAGCTATTTGCGTATGCTGGGCTATTACTACGAAGATTTGCCCGGTGACCTTAAAACCCTGCAAGATTATTTTTTATATAGCGAAGATGCGGATATGGTGATGAACCGCTTCCAAAACGCTATTGAAAATTGCGAAACCTATGTGAACCTTCAATTTCGCATGCAACACCAAAATGGCAAAGTCATTTGGGTGCAATCAAAGACAAAATTTTGTGAGCCGGATGACGAGGGTCGCCCTACTCGATGTGTAGGGCTGAACAATAATATCAATGATTTTATTCTTGCGCGTGAAGATCTGCTGGCGGCGAAAACCCAGGCAGACATGGCCAACAAAACCAAAAGCGAATTCCTGGCGCGCATGAGTCATGAAATTCGCACGCCCATGAATGCCATTATTGGCTTGGGGTATTTATTAAAAGATACTCACCTAAATGAACAACAAAAAAGCTACCTTGGTAGTTTAAATTCAGCGTCAGATTCGCTTCTGCATATTATTAATGAAGTGCTCGATTTTTCCAAAATCGATAGCGGTCGCATTATTCTTGAGCATTCACATTTCGATCTCGATCAGCTGTTTGAAAAGATATCGCGGCTGTTTGAAATCAGTGCCATTCATAAATCGGTTCGTATTATTTATGACATCAAAGCTGATGTACCACGTTTTCTGCGAGGTGATGCGGCCCGGCTCAGTCAGGTAATTGATCAGCTCATTAGTAACGCCTTGCAATTTTCAGAAACCAATGAAGTTATCGTTGGTGTCAAGTTGCGTGAAGCCAATGTTAAATTTATTGAGTTAGAATTTTCAGTGACCGATTTTGGTGTGGGAATTAAAGATGATCGACTTGCGAACATCAATGAAAGTCTAAAAAATCATGTCACTATTAGCCATGCAGGTCGGCTCAGGTTTGGTCTGGGTATATGCAATCATCTCGTGCAATTAATGAATGGTGAAATGCATATCGACAGTGCACCGCAAAAAGGTTGTCAGGTAGTTTTTAGCGCTCGTTTCGATCACAGTCATTTAGGTTCGCGTTTGCTACGCAAACATGTTCGCGATTTAAAAAATGTGAAGGCTTTGATTGTGGATGATAATTTTATTGCTCGTGCGGTAATGACGAGCACAGCTAAAAGTATTGGTTTGGCAGTGGAAGCTGTCGAAACCGCTGAACAGGCGCTGGAAAGAATTATCCACGCGAATGAACAAGGTCACCCATTTCATTTTGTGCTTATGGATTACCGAATGCCAAGTATGGACGGTATAGAGGCCGCAGAGGCCATAAAAAATAACAAAGCTCTGAATTATAACCCCCACGTTATTTTGGTCTCGGCCTATCATCGCGACGAAATTTCAAACTCGGATAATCTCACGCTGAATGTCGATGAGTTTTTAAGTAAGCCAGTGAGTGAAACGCGTCTGCTTGAAACTATTAGCAATGTTATTAGTAAAGACGAATATCTGCATAGAATCAGTGCGATTCATCCGGAATCTTCCGAGCAAGACGATTTTTTGCGCGGCTTACGTGTACTGGTTGCAGAAGATAATCTGGTTAACCAACAGGTGGTGCGCGGTGTGCTAAAAAAGAAATCCATGCACGTTACGGTTGTAAATAATGGGCTTGAAGTGATTTCAGCCATTAAAAACGAATCAAATACTTTTGATTTTATTTTGATGGATCTTGAAATGCCCGAGATGGATGGCATAAGTGCAACGCATATTATACGTGCAGGCAATCGTTCTTCGAACATTCCTATTATTGCTCTTACTGCTCAGGCAATGCGTGGTGATCGCGAGCGTTGTATAGCCGCCGGCATGAACGCTTATTTATCAAAACCCATTAACCCCGAGCTGCTTTACAAAACAATTGCCGAGCAGCTCAGAGCACAATTTCTGGATAGCTAATACGTTAAATTTCTTTATTCCCTCTCAAGAATTTATAAAACTCTATGATTCCGGACGAAGTTAATGAAATGAATTATGAGGGAATAGATCGCAAGCAATTAAGCAAAATAAAACAACATTTTATCCAGCTTAATCAATCGCGTTATCAACGAACCCTTGCCGCACTGTCGGAGCGCCAACAACAATTTCTGGCGCTTCTACCGCTTTTATTTCATGTTAATCACCCTATGTTGCCGGGCTATATCAGCCATCTTACACCGGCAGGTATTCAAGGTTTTACACCGGGCAAAGAAGATATTCGCATTGCAAAAACGGTAGCGCGCAGTTTTACCTATCAGCGAGACCTTGTGGATAAAGCGAATGTCATTGAAGCTCTATTTGTTATGGGAAGCCTTGGCACTATTGCCCAAGCCGACAACAGCGATATAGATGTTTGGGTATGTCATACGGAAAACCTTGGCAAAACAGCATTACTGGAATTGCAAGAAAAATGCAGTGCCTTGAGTCGTTGGGCTGCCAACGTTATTCATATAGAAACGCATTTCTTTTTAATGGAAGCAAAACAATTTCGTCAGGGGCAGCAAACATTATTAACTAACGAATCAAGCGGAACCGCACAACATTTTTTATTGCTAGACGAGTTTTATCGCACTGCTGTTTGGCTTGCCGGCAGATTGCCTTTATGGTGGTTTGTACCTGTTGCGCAGGAAAAAAATTACGCGGGCTACACCAAAAATTTGCTCGATAAACGTTTTTTACGAGCCAATGATTATATAGATTTTGGTGGTGTACCAGAAATTCCTACCAATGAATTTGTCGGCGCGGGTATTTGGCAATTATATAAAGGTATAGATTCGCCCTACAAATCGGTGCTCAAATTATTGTTGTTGGAAGCATACGCGAACGAAAATTTTAATGAGCCTTTGTCTCTGGGATTAAAGCGAAAAATTTACAGGGCTTTGGATGATGGGCATGAGGCGGACGCCAGCGAATTAGACGCCTATGTGCTGGTGTATCAACGTTTGCAGGATTATTTGATTGCACAAAATCAATACGCACGGTTGGAATTGGTGCGCCGCTGTTTTTATTTCAAATCCGGTAAATTTTTATCTCGCACCAGCCGCAATCCAGCCAAAGCCTGGCAGCGTGTTTTATTGGAAGCTATGGTGCGTGACTGGAATTGGGATAACCGCGAATTAACCATGTTAGATAATCGCGCTTACTGGAAATCACCACACGTTCTGGTAGAGCGAAATTTATTAGCAAACGAATTAAGCCAAAGTTACCGTCTATTAGTGGACATGAATAAAAACAGCGCAGGTGAAGCTGCAATTAGTGGCAACGAGCTGCTAATTTTGGGTCGCAAACTACATGCAGCCTTTGAAAGAAAAGCTGGCAAAATTGATTGGATAAACCCAAATATTTCTCAGGATTTAAGTGAACCAACATTGTGTTTTGTGCAATCGTTGGAGGCTGGTTCTGTCCTTTGGCAAGCCTATCGTGGTAGCCAACAGGATTTTGCGTTGCGCAACCAGGCATCGGAGCCCATAAAACGTTCGCGTAATTTTATGGAATTATTGTTGTGGTGCTACTGCAACGGAATTTTTTCGACAGGAACGAAGCTGGATATTGTTACTAGTGATTTTTCGCTACATTCCTCACAACAACATCAATTAATTCATGTGCTACAACAATGGCTGCCGTTACCGGTTAAAAAAACTGATCACGAAAGTTTTATACAAAATGCGCAACCCACAGAAATACTATTGCTCTTCAATATGGGGGTGGAACCTCAAGCTGATTTGCATAAGAAGGGTATGCAAATGCTCAGTAGCCAGCGCGATGCGTTTGGCTACAGCGGTATGAAAGAAAACCTGGTTATTCGCGCAGACGTTATTCAACGCAATACCTGGGGCGAACTGATATGTCGCCATTTTGATACAGATGCGTTAGTAAATTGTTTACTGCATTATCTACGCACGGTTCCACCGGGGAAAAATATAGCTCTGCCGAATTTAAGCGTCCGTTGTTTTAGTTTGGGTCAGGGTTCCACCATTGAACAGCGCGTACTTGAATTATGGCGTGCCATTATTGCCTGTTTTTATTCAGGTACTCGTGCACGTAATACACGTTTCATTTTTGAAATTGCAGAAGAATATTTTTTGTTACAGTTTGTACAGCAGCACGCGCAAATTCTGCGCTTTCAAACCTATGAAAAATTGTTGGAAAAACTCGCACTACCACAAATGGAATTTAGCCCGCTCGTTATTGATGCTTATGCGCTGAGGGAAAAGCCGCTGCGGTTATTTTGTGAAATCATAAAGTCGCCCGCTATTTATGTATTTTTTTCCGTAGAGAAACAGCCAGAAAAGCAATGCGCAAAAATTACCATTGTTGATCATAAGGGTGCTTTTTTCAGTAAAACGGCTGAATTATTTGATGTGCAATCACTTTTGCGTCCGCTGTGCCGATTCATTCGCTCGGCAGTGGAACGTCAAGCATTGGATCATGAAAATTCCTATGACGGCGCAGCCAAGGTGGCGGATTTGCAAGCGATAAAAATTTATGAATTAGTGGGTGATGTAAAACAAAAAACTGCTTATCTGGATGCGCGCAACATAGGGCAGGATTTAAGTCAGTTACAGTTTATTAATGTTTGTGCAGTCGCTGAGCCGAAAGATAATGATGAATTAAGTTTTACACTGTATTGCGATGGAAAAGAATTTTCGGCATTGGAGTTTGGTGAGGATTTATTTGGCGTGGTAGCGCGCTACATAATGTCATGTCGAAAAAACGGTGAGACTTATCCTTGCTACATTACGGATTTGGATCTCTCACTCTGCCGCGATCTCATAGCGCCGCAAACCGGCATACAATTAATCCATTATCTGCATATTAAAAATGAGATCGAGCAGAAGTTAAACATAGCGCTTACCAAACCTATTTTTTAGCTGGGTAATTATTCAACTGTAAGAGTGCCCTTCATCAGCGCTATGTGCCCTGGAAAACTACAGAAAAATGTATAACTACTTCCTTTAGTAAGTTTAGCGACTGGAACATCGACAGTTGCGCTTTCGCCCCCGCCGACCACTTTAGTTGCTGCTATAACGCGCGCATCGCCTTCTTTTAAGTAATTTTTATCCAGACCGGCAGCAACGCCATCGGTTGCAACAGCTTGAGAATCTTCGGTTTTGGTGAGTACCCAATTATGGCCCATGACATTTTTTGCAAGTTTGCCGGTGTGAGTCAAAGTGACTGTAAATTTTTTACAGGCTTTGCCAATGGTGATCGCTTTTTTATCAAATTGCATGGCGTCATTAGCGCCAATAGTCGCCGCACAGTCATCCGCAAATGCAACGCTAGACGCCAAACTTAATAAGGCAGGTAATATAAAATGTTTAATGTTCATATTTTTTCTCCGCAGGTTGTGACACTCATAATTGTGATTGCGATGCCATTAAAGAAGACTATTTTGCACTCATCGCGAGCCTTTAAAAAGGGCACTAACTTTATGCTGTAAATGTTATTTATAAAATAGGTGCAGTGTTAAGTTTTATTGATCCGGTTCAAGGTTTTTTGTTCCCAACATAATTTCTAAAAAGCTGTGTAAAAGTTTTAGAAGGGCATTGAGCCTGACTATGAGTTGAAAGATCTTTTTTGGGTGACCAAGCCAGACAGCTGATCTACTATTAGGCTTATGAAAAATTCTGTTCAAAGTAAAACTATTCTTATCACAGGCGCTAATCGCGGCTTGGGCAAATCTATTGTGGAAGCCTTGTTGACTCGGGGTGCGGGTCAAATCTACGGAACCGCAAGAAAATTGGAAAGCCTTAGTGAAGTTGTAGCTTTGGCGCCAGATCGTGTTGTGCCGATGCAGTTGGACGTAACCAATGCCAGCGATATTGACAATATCGCCAAAACATTGAAGTCATTGGATATGTTGATTAACAACGCTGGTATAGCCACCTTGAGCACCTTCTCAAATGAAGCGAGCTTAAAGATCGCGCATATAGAAATGGCTACCCATTATTTCGGGCCATTAAATATCACTCATGCGTTATTACCACTGCTACGAAAAAGTCCGCAGGCGGCCATTATCAATATCAGTTCGATTGCAGGCATTAGTAACTTCCCAACACTTGGGCCTTACTCAGCCTCTAAGGCAGCCTTACATTCCCTGACACAAGGTTTGCGCGCTGAATTGCGCAGTACTGGAATTTTTGTGCAGGGTGTTTACCCAGGTCCATTAAATACTCGTATGGCTGGTGATCTTGACGCTGTGAAAGCCTCACCTGAGGATGTGGCGAATCTAATTTTAAATGGTATTGAGGAGGGCTCCGAAGAGATATTCCCAGATCCTTTTTCTCGATCCATGTATAAATTATTTCTTAAAGATCCTAAAGCGTTAGAGCAGCAATTTGGATCTGCCTTGGACTAAAGCTTTCTCAATGAAGGTGTTACTCCAGCCAATCAACTTGCATCTCCCGTTCTGCAACTTGTCCCTGGTCATCGACAACACGAATATTGTGAATGCCCGCATCGGTAGGGCGATATGCCAGCGCAACCTGCGGATCGCTGCTGCCGATGTAGCGGTTATCGTCAAACCAGAATAAGGTGCGTACCTGAGCCGCGGCTTTGGCTTGGAGAGGAATGGTCACTTCCGGCCGACTGGAGCGCAACTGATAGCTCACGTGGCGAACTGGCGAGCTGATATCGGGCGCTTGCGATTGAAAACCCTGCTGGCATTTAGGTGGAATTCGACGTGGCAAACCCGCCTGACGAAACAGCTTTTGCATATCGCTGCTCCAAAACTCCATGATCTCCATACGAACCTGGTCGGCTTGATAGGGCGGGCAGACCGGCTGGCCGGTTTTCACGCTGATAGCGACAGGTTGATGCAGCTGGCTCACTTTGATAGGCGACTTACCGGGTATGTACCAGGTTTTATGCCGCAAGGGACACCACGCATTGGGCAAATCGCCACTCGCACTGCAAACCGATACTTCACTTACGCCGGCAGGAGGAATTGGTGGTGGTAGGACCTCGGGTTTGCGAAGGTAAAGCCCATCTGCAATACGGAAAAATAGCGGTGCTGCTGTATCAATTCCCACAAACGCAGGATTGCCGCCGCTATCAAAATTGCCGATCCAGACCGCGAGAATGTAAGGTCCAACTACGCCGACAGACCATGCATCCCTGAATCCCCAGGACGTCCCTGTTTTCCAGGCAATTGGCCAACTGGAGTGGAGATTGTAATTGTCGTCCTCTCCCGGTCTTGGGTTGTGGCGCAGCATATCCAAGGCAATAAAACTGGCTTCCGGTGAGATAAGCGCAGCGCCTTCTTTGCGCGGTGAACCTTTCAAGTAGTTGATTGTTTGTAAGTGCCCACCATTAGCCAGCATCGCATAAAGCCCCGCAAGTTCCTCCATGGTGACTTCACCACCCCCAAGTACCAGCGCTAAACCGTAATGAGTTTCGCTTTGTAATTGCGAGACGCCGGCCATGGATAAAAAATTGTACAGACTGGGTGAGTGAAGCTGGGTTGCGGTCCAAACGGCCGGAATATTACGCGAATGGATCAAGGCATCCTGCGCGGTAATAGGTCCGCGAAATTTGCTGTCGAAATTTTCTGGCGTGTAAGGGCCGAAGTCTGTGGGTGCATCTTTCAAAATACTTCCAGGGTGCAAAATTCCCTGATCCATTGCCAATGCATAAATAAAAGGCTTAAGCGTAGAGCCGGGCGAGCGCTTGGCGATAACGCCATTAACTTGACCTTGAATATCCACATTAAAATAATCCGCCGAACCCAACCAGGCTTTGACTTCCATTGATTTTGGGTCAATCAATAAAGCGGCTGCGTTTTGAATTCCTTTATTGCCCACCTCTTGCAAATACTGGCGAGTCTGACGCTCAAGCAACGTCTGTAAACCTAAATTGATACTGGTTTTTACTTGCGCTTTATCGCTGCCCGGGATGATAGAGCTTTGCTGTTGCAACATATCCACAAAGTGCGGTGCGCGGAAAGGCAAATCCTGGATACGATGAAAATGCACCGGTAAACGTGCAAGACGCGCTTGAGATTCTTCCATCGGATGGTGCTCAATCCAACGTTTAAGCAAGCGTTCCTTGGGCGCATTCAGTGCAGACCGCAAGCCGTTAGTGCCTGCGCGTTTATTCGGTTGTTGAGGGATGACGGCGAGAGTTAAAGCTTCGGAAATACTTAATTGCTTTGCGGTTTTATTAAAATAAATCAAACTCGCCGCGCCCGC
>CBHTVU010000109.1:0-13087 GCA_966096785.1 uncultured Gammaproteobacteria bacterium
TATTGGCGGCATTCCGGGTTGGTGATCAAACGATAAATCGCGAGCACGAGATTGTTGGCAACTAAGGAGTCAGCAGTAGAGAAGTAACCGAGACTGCGCATGACAACGCGACGTTCGTCTTCAGTGAGGCCATCTTTGCCTTTCCACAGTGCGATGTCAGCAGTCATGTTTACTTCTTGTGGCATCCAGTGGTTGGAGCAACCGTCGAGATATTTTTGCCACGCCCAATCGTATTTGAATGGCACGAGTTGGTTGAGATCCGCGCGGCAATTGATCATACGCTTTTCATCAACCTGAATACGTGATGCACCCATTTCCAATTCGGCAATGCCTGGAGTTGGGTCTAAATGTGCAAGGGCAGCGCGTGCTTTTGCCAGCTCAGGGCTAATGCCTTCTTCATTCGCACTTTGCGCAAAGTCAGCATTGCTTACAGCCGCGCCTGCATTGGCTTGCGCAACCTGTGCAACCGTTGGTTGCATCACTGGTGAATTTTTAATGGCTTCTTGTTTAGCGGCTTCTTTTACCGCTTCTTCTGAATCGAATTCATCCCAACTTAACATGGTGTACCTCGTAAATTCTTTCTTGGTTTTACGTCAGATTAGTTTTGTATTAATCCCGTCTGCATTCTAATTTTGTGTTCGTTTTTTTGCTGTCATCCTCGCGAGCGGGGATCCAGCTATTGACTTTTTAAAACTTGATTACTTGGCTCACAAGAATTTCAGAGCTAATATTTTTCCACCAGTTTGGTATTCAATTACGTACGTTTCAAAGAAATTCTTCTTTTAACGATAATCATTAAGAGCTGGATCCCCGCTCAGCGAGGATGACGACTCCCTATTTTTTGATCTGGTCAGACTTATAAAAATTCCAGGCATAGCGCCGTCACGAGCGAAGGTAGATCAAGGCGGAGATGCTGAAAAAAAGCGGAGTTTACATAGAGTAAATGAGCACTTTTTTCAGCGTCTTCAACGAAGAGCTACCGAGCGCAGTAGGCGCTACTGGCAAGCCTCGCAGTCTGGATTGTCTATTGAACAAGCCAACGGCACTGGCGCCGCCTGATCAAAACTTGCTTCTGCAATTTCAGACACTACCGGAGCAGCAACTTTTGGAGTGGCCGGCTGAGGTGCTGCTGCAACTCCACCGCCTGCACCTGTTGCGGATACCGCGTTCAATGCACCTGTAGTAATGGTGGATTTCTCAGTCGTGGTAGCTGACAAAGCGCGCAGGTAATAAGTGGTTTTCAAGCCGCTGTACCATGCCATGCGGTAGGTGATATCCAGCTTCTTGCCGTTAGCGCCAGCAATGTAAAGGTTCAAGCTTTGGGCTTGGTCGATCCACTTTTGACGGCGGCTGGCGGCTTCGATAATCCACTTGGGTTCAACTTCAAACGCAGTGGCGTAGATCGCGCGCAAATCAGCTGGGATGCGATCAATTTTTTGCAGTGAACCTTCGTAATATTTCAGGTCGTTTACCATTACTGAATCCCACAATCCACGAGCTTTTAAGTCGTGTACCAAGTGTGGGTTTACTACAGTGAATTCGCCGGAAAGGTTGGATTTCACGTAGAGGTTTTGATAAGTCGGTTCAATGGATTGAGTTACGCCAGTGATGTTGGAAATGGTTGCGGTTGGAGCAATCGCCATCACATTGGAGTTGCGCATGCCGTTGGCTTTAACTTGCGCACGCAGAGCATCCCAATCCAGCGTTGAACTGCGATCCACCTTGATGTATTTCTCGCCGCGTTGTTGTGCGAGCTTTTCAATGGAGTCGAGCGGCAGAATGCCTTGGCTCCATAGAGAACCTTCATAGGTTGAATACTTGCCGCGCTCGGCTGCCAATTCAGTAGACGCTTTAATGGCGTAGTAGCTGACGGCTTCCATTGAGGTATCCGCAAAATTTACGGCTTCTTGTGAGCTGTAAGCGATACGTTGCAGATAGAGCGCGTCCTGGAAGCCCATAATGCCGAGACCGATAGGACGATGACGAATGTTGGAAGCCTTGGAAGTAGCAACCGCGTAGTAGTTGATGTCGATAACATTGTCGAGCATGCGGATCGCAGTTTGCACAGTGCGCTCTAATTTCGCCTGGTCGAGTTTGCCGTTCACAATGTGTTGCGCAAGGTTAACGGAACCGAGGTTACACACCGCAATTTCATCGTTTGCCTTAGTGTTCAAGGTGATTTCGGTACACAGGTTAGACGAATGTACTACGCCAACGTGTTGTTGCGGGCTGCGGATGTTGCACGGGTCTTTAAAGGTGATCCATGGGTGGCCGGTTTCGAACAACATGCCGAGCATCTTGCGCCACAAATCCAGCGCGCGAACGGTCTTGAACACTTTGATTTTACCCGCTGCGGCTTGCGCTTCGTAATAGGCGTAACGCTCTTCAAAAGCTTGGCCGTACAAATCGTGCAGGTCGGGTACGTCGTTTGGAGAAAAGAGCGTCCACTCTTTATCGTCAAATACGCGCTTCATAAAGGTGTCGGGCACCCAATTAGCAGTGTTCATGTCGTGGGTACGACGGCGGTCGTCACCGGTATTTTTGCGAAGCTCTAAAAATTCTTCAACGTCCATATGCCAGGTTTCAAGGTACGCACAGACAGCGCCTTTACGCTTGCCACCCTGGTTTACGGCTACAGCAGTGTCGTTTGCTACTTTCAAAAACGGCACAACGCCTTGTGATTTACCGTTAGTACCTTTGATGTAAGCGCCCAGTGCGCGAACTGGTGTCCAGTCGTTACCCAAACCGCCTGCAAATTTGCTGAGCATGGCGTTGTCTTGCATTGCGCCGTAAATACCGTGAAGATCGTCTGGTACGGTTGTTAGGTAGCAGGAAGATAATTGTGGGCGCAGGGTGCCAGCGTTAAACAGGGTTGGGGTAGAGCTCATGTAATCGAAAGACGAGAGCAGGCGATAGAACTCAATCGCGCGGTCTTCTTTGTTCTCTTCTTCAATCGCTAGGCCCATGGCAACACGCATAAAGAATATTTGCGGCAATTCGATGCGAACATCGTTGCTGTGAATAAAGTAGCGGTCGTACAGGGTTTGCAAGCCTAGGTAAGTGAATTGCAAATCGCGGTCAGCTAATAAAGCTTTGCCTAATTTTTCATGATCGAACTTCAATAGTTCGGGAGAAATTAATTCCAGCTCGACACCTTTTTTCAGGTAAGCGGGCAGGGCGCGAGCGTAGTAAAGCTCCATGTCGGATTGAGTGGCTTCTTTAGCGATGCCAAGGAAACCGAGGGCTTCAGCGCGAAGTTTATCGAGCAACAAACGTGCGGTAACGAAAGAATAGTTCGGCTCTTTTTCTACCAAGGTGCGGGCGGTAATCACGAGTGAAGTATTTACGTCTGACTCGTTAACGCCGTCGTAAAGATTGCGCATGGCTTCATCGAGAATGGCTTTTTCGTCCACGCCTTTCAGGTTGGCGCAAGCTTCTGAAACGATTGTGCGCATACGGGCGATATCCAAAGGCGCGCGGGTGCCGTTGGCTAAGGTCACATTAAGGCTTGGGTAGTCGGCATCGGCAGCTTGATTGGCCGCGCGTTTTTCAGCGCGCATACGTGAATGTTGTTCGCGGTACAGCACATAATCACGGGCAACCTTTTGTTCGCCAGAACGCATCAGGGTCAATTCCACCTGGTCCTGGATCTCTTCAATATGAATAGTGCCGCCCGAGGGCATGCGGCGTTTGAAAGTCGCGGTGATTTGCTTGGTCAAGTTATCCACGGTTTCATGAATACGAGTCGACGCAGCGGCAGTACCACCTTCAACAGCAAGAAACGCTTTGGTCATGGCGATGGCAATCTTGCTTGCATCAAAAGGCACAACCGTTCCGTTGCGTTTGATGATGCGCAATTGCCCCGGCGCTGTGGCCGTAAGATTAGCCTGATGGCCATGAATGTCGTGTTGGACAGTGCTGGTACCGGTGGTAATTTCTGTGTCGATCTGCATAGACGTCTCCCGCGTGAGTCGTGTGCTTGTTTATGTGAAGTCATAGGCTAAGACCGAAGCACTACGACCGTATTGGTCAAAGTTGACTGTAAAAATTCGTTTTTTCGATGTGTGTTTTGAATGTCGATGTAGTTGTGACTCTATATAAAGAGTCTTGTTTCATCGGTAATGGCTGTTGTTTTGTTGTAAACATCAGAGTGAAGGCTTCCTGTTTAGCTGACTCAGTTTTCTAATAGTTTGTTTTAATTATTGATCGGTAATAATTTTTTAATAAAACACAACATATAGTGACGGAGCATCCCAAACTACTGAATCCAAAACTCGGCTGAAGATGGCTTGTTTTGGTGCTTTCACAGGCTTCAAACAGCTGAAACATTCAATTGGGTAAAAAAAACATTATTAATTTATCGGTTGATTGGCACATCAAACCCCTTGAAGAGTGGAGGGATCCTGTTGTAGGTGCCTTTCATAAAACCCCTATATATAGGGTCAAATTAAGAATGATCTACAAGATAGTGCGATTATGCCATTAATGCAAGCTGGAAAACTACGTGAAATACTGTGGATAAGGTGTGCGTAGCCCGTGAAAAATCCCCTTAAACCGCATGGATTACGGGTTTTTTGCAATTATTACAACGCGGCGGCTAGATAAACATAGGTTAGATTTTTTTCTTATATTTACCAAAGTTAGTTATTACTACATATAGTGGCTGCTGTTTACGAATGGAGCTAGTATGGAAGCAGGGTTTATAGATGAAAAAATTCCCAATCCCATCTACAAACATCTTACTTTGGTCACCTGGTTATAAGTTGCAATTTAATTATCATATAGTAATAATGATTTCGCGATCTGTTGAAAAGCCAATAGTTTGAGCAGTTCCAGAAAATGGTCTCGATCGAACCCATAGAAGGCGAGGGGCCAATAATAAAACAACAAGCACCACCGGCATAAATGAGGAAATATAAGAAATGCGTCGATTTAAAATGTGTGTATTACTCGCTTTAACGTCCTTTTGCTCATCTGCCCTCGCAGATCACGATATCAAACACTATCCCGCTATTAAATGGGCAAGCCCTAAGGGTTTTGACCTGACTTTGGATATAGCTGTCCCGCAAACTGACACCAAAGCCAAACCTGTACTGGTTATTTTCCACGGTGGTGGTTTCCTGCTTAACAACAAATCCATTATGAGTAACCTTGCTGACACCATTGCCAGCCGCACAGATGTCATTACCGTCAACGTTAACTATCGCTTGCTATCAGATCTCGACAACACCACCAAAATTAATGAACTCGTGGAAGACGCTATGGGCTCAGTATTGTGGGTAAAAGACAATATCAACCAATACGGCGGTGACCCGGCTAAAGTGGCGGTTACTGGCGATAGTGCTGGAGGCCATTTGGCATCTATGGTGACGCTTGCAGGTCGCACATTGGATAGTGATGGTTTTGATAAAAAGCCATTTGGCTTCAAGCCTACTTATTTACCGCAAGGCATGACGGCAGAACAGGTTGCCAAAAAAGATGGATTAAAAGTTCAGGCTACCATTTTGAGCTATACCGCATTTAGTCTGGTGAATATGGCAAAAGGCGGGTTCGAAGCGGAAGGCAACCCAACCTGGAAATGGGCGCATGCTAAAGCACGTGGTTTCTTCGGGGACAAAATCAACGTGAATGACAACCTTGATTATTATGAAGCTATGTCACCCGAGCATTATTTAGTAAGTGTGAAGAAATACACTTTGCCTCCCCAGTTTGTTCATGTGGGCGATCAAGATCCGGTTACCAAACCTGAGACTTCTCAACAATATGTGGATCAACTTAAAAAGCTTGGTCAATCTGCTCGTTTGAAAGTCTACCCCGGCAAAAGCCACGGTTTTCTGGATTCCAATTGCAACGACTATAACAAAGGCTGCTTCAAAGAATTGTCTCAGCCAGCGGTTGACGACATGGTTGCGTTTTTGAACGAAGTTTTCCATCTCTAAATCGTTAACCAAAAGTGGTTCGTCAAAATAGCGGCTTTGATTTACGCGCCGCTATTTTGCATTATCCATTGACACTGAATTGGGTCATTGGGGAAAAGCCACTACACTGAATGCGCTCCATCAAATTCATACGCTGATGAGCGCAGCTAAATCACCTATAAAATTATTAGCGCAATTTGCTGTTATTGCTGCGCATTCACTCAAACTAAGAACGGGATCCGTTATGGTTAAATTTAACCTCACCGCATTAAATGCCAAACAAAAACCGCTTGAAAAAAAATACGCCAGAAAAACCTTATTGTTGGCTTCGCTTTTTTCCGCGCTGACATTTTCTGCTTTTAGTTATGCCCAACCACCGCGACCAGCGCCACTGCCTTATCAAGATCTTTCCTTAAGTTTTGACGCTCGCGCAAAAGATTTAGTGTCGCGCATGACGCTGGAAGAAAAAGTTCCTCAACTGATTAATGATGCTCCAGCGATTCCGAGATTAGGCGTGCGTGAATACAACTGGTGGAACGAAGGCTTGCACGGTGTGGCAGCGCTTGGTGATGCAACTGTATTCCCGCAAGCGGTTGGTATGGCGGCCGCGTGGGATGATGCCATGATGCATAAAATCGGCGATGTCATCAGCACCGAATTTCGCGCAAAACATTATTCAAAATTACATCGTTTTGGCGGTTCGGATTGGTTTGCCGGTTTAACCGTGTGGTCGCCCAACATTAATATTTTTCGCGATCCGCGTTGGGGCCGAGGACAAGAAACATACGGTGAAGATCCTTATTTAACATCTCGTCTTGGCGTGGGTTTTGTGAAAGGCTTGCAAGGCGATGATCCGCGCTATTTAAAAGTGGTTGCAACACCCAAGCATTACGCAGTGCACAGTGGACCTGAAGCAGGGCGGCATCGCGACAATGTAAACCCTAGCGTAAAAGATCTTGAAGAAACTTATTTGCCAGCGTTTCGCGCTACGGTTGTAGAGTCAGACGCGCAATCAGTGATGTGTGCCTACAACGCAATTGATGGAATTCCTGCGTGCGCCAACAAAAAATTATTGCAAGAAAATCTTCGCGAAAAATGGGGCTTTAAAGGCTTCGTGGTTTCAGATTGTGCAGCAGTATTTGATATTTATTCCAAAGGCAGTCACGGCTTTACTGCAACACCTGAAGAGGGCATTAAAGCCGCGTTTGATAGCGGAATGGATTTAATTTGTGGCGATGCTAATGAGGCCGATCATATCCACAGCGCTATTAAAAAAGGTTTGGTAGCTGAAGCGCAAATTGATACAGCATTGGTTCGTTTATTTACCGCAAGAATGCGTCTTGGGCAATTTGACCCACGTACTATGGTGTTCCCAAAAATTACACCTAACGATAATGACACCGCAGCAAATCGTGAGTTAGCGCGTTCCGTTGCAGAAAAATCTTTAGTGTTATTAAAAAATAAAGATGGATTTTTGCCCATCAAATCATCTGTTAGCAAAATCGCCGTCATAGGCCCAAATGCTGATAGCGAAGGCGCTTTGGTCGGTAATTACAACGGTAGCCCATCTCATCCAGTCACTGTATTGAAAGGTATTCGTGCACGTTTTGGTGAAGCTAATATTCAATACGCGCAAGGAACCGGTTTGTTGGACCCTGTGCAATCGCCTGTGCCTAATAATGTGTTGTGTGCCGATGCAAAATGTAAAAAATCTGGCTTAAACGCTGAATACTATTCCGATAAAAGCTACAAAGATAAGCCACTCACTAAACGCGTTGACGCTAACGCGACTGTGAGCTGGAAAAACGAAGTTGCGAGTGGTGCTGTGCGTTGGACTGGTTTTGTAAAAGCGCCAGAGACCGGTACTTATTCAATGCGTTATCTTGCAGATGGCGGCTATCGTATTTGGATTGATGAAAAACTTGTTATTGATGCGTGGAATGTGGATTGGCGTCCTGTTATTGCTAGCGGCAATGTAGATCTTACCGCTGGTAAAACTTATCGTTTGAAAATTGAGGCTTTCCAACGCGGTGAACAAGGTAATGAACAATTGGTGTGGAGCTTGCCTTCAAATCCTGGTGTTGAATCAGCTGTAGCTGCGGCGAAAAATTCCGATGCGATTGTTTTTGTAGGCGGTATCACTGCGCAAGTTGAAGGCGAAGAAATGCCCGTGCCTATGCCTGGATTCTCCGGCGGCGATCGCACAGATATTTCTTTACCGCGCGCGCAGCGTGAATTGCTGAAACGTTTGTACGCAACCGGAAAACCAGTCGTTATCGTTTTAATGAACGGTAGTGCTCTTGCAGTTAATGAAGAAGACGAAGCAGCGACTGCAATGGTTGAAGCCTGGTATCCAGGCGGGCAGGGTGGTGAAGCTGTAGCGAGAATGCTTGCTGGCGATTTTAGCCCTGCTGGTCGCTTGCCAGTTACTTTCTACAAATCATTGGAGCAATTGCCTGCATTTAATGATTACTCCATGGCTAATCGCACTTACAAATATCATAAAGACGAAGTGCTTTATCCCTTTGGTTACGGATTGTCGTACAGCAAATTTTCTTACGCTAATGTTAAATCGCCAAAACAATGGGATGCAAATGGTGTAGCGACAGTATCTGTTGATGTAACTAATACTGGCAATTTGGATTCCGATGAGGTTGTGCAGTTGTACGCCTCACGCAAAGATATTGCAGGCTCGCCGATTCGTGCGTTGGTAGGTTTCCAACGCGTGAATATTCCAAAAGGTAAAACGCAAACAGTGACTTTCCAATTGGATGATAGACGTTTAAGCACTGTAGATGATAAAGGCCAGCGTGCGGTAGTGCCCGGTACAGTGTCACTGTGGGTCGGCGGTGGTCAGCCAGGCCAACGTGCAGGGTTGCAAGCTGCAGCGGGAACTGAAACCAGTTTCGTCATTAAAAAAGGAAAAAATCTGCAATGATGTTTAAAAACGGCGCGTCAGAGGCGCGCCGTTTTTTGTAATTTTCAAGTGTTAGATTCTTTTCATCTCCGTTTTTACCTTTCATAACTTTTAGATTACTTTCAAATAGCATTCGAATCATTTTAAATAGGCATCGAATAAATAACCACAAATGTATTAGCTGCACAATTCGCTTCTATTTTTTATTTTATAAAATTCACCAAGGTTAACATTTTATGAAACAATTAATTTTTATGTTAAGCATTTTGTTAAGCACTTTTGTGCCCTCGCTGCAAGCAAACGCTGACGAAACTGCACCAGTTTATGAATTGCGTATCTATACAACTCACCCAGGCCAAATGCCAAATTTATTGGCGCGCTTTAAAAACCACACCTGCAAATTATTTGAGCACCACGGCATGGTAAATGTAGGCTATTGGGTTTCTGCGGATAAGACGGATAGCGATAAACTTTTTTACATCTTAAAGCATGCGAGTCGCTCAGCAGCTGAAACATCGTGGAAAGCGTTTGGTGCAGATCCTGAATGGATTAAGGTAAGTGCAGAAAGTGAAGCCAAGGGAAAAATTGTTGCAGGGGTGGAATCCAAATTTTTAACGGCTACAGATTTTTCCGCGCTTAAGTAGTGAAATTCTAATTGATAAATTTGGCGCGGATTAATTCGCGCCAATTTGCATATAAATATTGAATCTCTGGTCTTCAGAAAACCCCACGCCTAAATAAGCTGGCCCCAAAGGTGTCTCACCACCCAAATAAATAACCGCTGAGTTTAACCATTCATCGTCTGTGGTAAATGTATAAGCATTTTTTAGCTTCGCACCTTCCAAACCTAACCCAAGACGCAAGTCACCGCTAAAACCGAGTGGCATGCGCCCGATAATTCGCTCTGCGCGCAAATGTGTATAGAGCGCATTATCAGCAATAATTTGATTGCTCGCATAAGCAGATAAATTTAAAAACCCACCCACATAGGCTGCATCGGCAAATGGCAGAATACCGTAAGTAGAACGCGTGTAAGACGTGCGGCTGGCGAGTACAAAATCGCGGATAGGAATTGCGAAATTAAATTCGCTACTTAATTTTCCATAACCCTGACGTTCTGAATCAAAATAACTTAAATGCCCCGACCAACCTCGAGAGGGAAAATGCAGACGATTGCGCTGATCAATAAAAATATCAAATAAACCGCCGCCGTATTTATCGTGGAAATTACCTAAATTGACCTCGCTTACGTCGGACGTGCTTTTTATGTCGTATTCACGCCAGCTAATTTTTGCCTGGCCATAAATACCCAGGTTGCGACCAAGTGCTATTTCTGAATAGTTGCGGCTTACATCATATTCCGCGATTTTTTTGTTAGTGTTGTAAATATCAATAACTTCACTTCTGCGGTAATAGGATGGCTGGATAAAATAGGTTTGTTGCGGATTCAACGGCTGATAAAACTCTGCCTCAACACCTGGATTGCTACCTATATCCACAGTGCCGAAGAATTCACCGCCGTATTTATTTAACCACGTGCTTCTATAAGCGACGCGAAGATCAAAATTGGTATCGCGACGATATTCATTATTGATGTCAAACCCAAAGGTAAAATAATCTGAACTCCAAGTGGTTTCCTGTACATCAATATTCAAAATATTCTTCTTGTTACGCGTTTCTATATTGTAATCAACGTTTTCATAAAATCCGTCGCCATACACACGAATTAAATCTTGCTCCAGTTGTTCACGATTAAATGTGGTATCGGTTTTTTGCTGGATGTGTTTTGCAACATAGTCAGGCGATTGGTGTTGCAGAGGGCTGATAACAATCTGGTCAATATGAACAGGATCTCTCGGTGGATTATTTTTCTCGTTGCGCCATGCGGCATAAGTGGGCTCATCCACCGAATAAATTTTTAATTTTTCCAATTGCTCTTCAGCAGCACGCTTTCCTATATCTGCCGCTTTGGAATATTCTGTAAAGTCAGCAGCAGAAAAGTCACCGAGGGCAGGCGTTAAATAAATATCATTAGGTGTTAAAGATGCAATAGAGTGAGCGACATTTTGTTTGGCCAATATGCCGATCATTTGCGTTGTAATGGTTAATAAGGAACTTACTTGCTCGGCGGGCTTTAACTCGGTACCAACATTTACGGCAATAATAATATCGGGATTGCATAGCTCGCGCGCAACATCAACCGGCAGGTTGTCTACCAAACCACCGTCAACCAACTTATGGCTTTCATAATCAACCGGCGTCATCAACCCAGGTACCGACATGCTGGCGCGCATGGCCAATGGCAAACTACCTTTTTTAAACACAAATTTTTCGCCAGTACCTATGTCAGTAGCAACAATTGCCAAAGGCAAGTTGAGATCTTCGATGTTTCGTGCGTTGTAATCGGCCCCGACTAATAAATTAAAAAATAATTTTATTTTTGTACCTGAAATCACACCGGGTTTTATTTGATAACCTGTTTTGGTAACACCAAGTTCAGTACCTGATAAAAATCGGCGTGTTACACGCTTTTTTCGAAATCCAAGTTGTGAATAATCGGCAGAATCCAGAAAAAGATCGGTCCAGTCTGCTTTATCCAATTGTTCGCGCATTCGCGTAGGCGATAAACCTGCCGCATAAGCACCTGCTGTTAAACCCCCCATGCTGGTGCCCACTACACAAGTGAGTGGAATACGCTCACGCTCAAGTACTTCGAGCACACCAATGTGTGCAGCACCACGCGCACCACCACCACCTAAAACCAAGGCAATACGGGGATGCTTGGCTGTTTCAGTAAATGACTGGGCTTGTGAAAAATTTGCCGTTATTAGAAAAGTTAAAAATCCAAGGCAACGTACGAATGAAATTTTTAAATATTTACTGTGAAAAAAAATCATAAATCTATCGCTTAATCCAATTGATTGCTGTGCTATTAACGGCACAGCTCATAAACACACATATTGACTGCCGACGCGAGATTCAGCGATTCGATAGCACTTGAGCCCTGAATAGTAAACGCCACTGCATTTAAATCTTCGAGGCTACCTCGCGGTACACCGCGAGCCTCGTTGCCAAATAAATAGCAATCAAATTTTCCAAAATCAGCATCGCTTAATTTTTTGCCGTCCATATCCAAACAGGCGATAGTTTTAAAACGTTGCCTAAGAGAATCTAGCGAAACATCCAACTCCATAGGTACATGAAAAATCGCGCCCATGCTGGAACGAACGACTTTGGGGTTGTAAGGGTCAACCGAATTTGGGCTTAGCAGTAAACGAAAATTTCCAAACCACGCAAGCGTACGCAGAACAGTTCCCAAATTGCCTGGGTCTTGAACCTCATGTAAATAAATCGCACGTTCATTTTTGTTGGGCTCTATAGACGCTGACAAAAAAGGCACCACAGCAACAATTCCTTGCGGCGTTTTTGTATCAGATATTTGTGCCATTTGCTTTTCTGTGATGAGGTGCGTTTTAAATTGGATCGGAAAACCTTTGAAAGATTCGGTAACGTAGATTTCGCAATTTTTTAAGGAAGGATTAATTTCAGATGCTTTTTCTAACTCCAAAATCAAATGTTCACCTTCAACTAAAAAATGACCAAACTCTGTACGATACTTTTTTTGATTAAGTTTTTTAATGTCGTCGAGTTTCATAGTTTTCGGCTTGCGGTGGGATCGGTTAACGAAGGGCTGCGATTGTACCATCCGACATTACGCCAAACAAAATAAGCTGGGTAGATGAGGGTAATACCTGCTTTATTGCAGATGCTGGATGTTAGGAGGGATGTGATGGAATGGAGTTGTTATGGAAGGGGAGGAGCGAGAAGATCCGATGGGAGCGAACTCCCATCGGAGGTTTAAGGCTTATTTAGCAGTTACTACCACATCGTCAATGAATAGGTTAATCCCGCCGTTAGGCCCTTCAGCATAAATAAGGAAATCATTAATCACACAGTCGGCTGGAATTGTCAGGTCACCCGTAAGTGTCGTCCAGCTACCTTCGGTTACTGCGCCGGTATTTGCTACCCAGCTATAGGTGGTATCAGCTCCGCAGGTGAGTTTGCGGGTGATATTCACTGGCGCACTTGCTGCGCCCTGAATAGCTACGCTCATACTGACGGCATAGGTTTTACCGGCGGTAAGCAATGGTCTCAAATCATTGTAAGCCGCTGGGCCATTACCGCTACGACCACTCAATTTCAAACTATAACTGCCGGATTTTGCGAGTTCAGTTGAGGCGGCAAGAGTACC
>CBHTVU010000110.1:0-13040 GCA_966096785.1 uncultured Gammaproteobacteria bacterium
GGTGGTCGGTAGAATAGAGAGCCCCATGGATTTGGGCTTTTCAGTGCGAGTTGGTTATCGCCGCCGCCTGGTGGATACTAATTCAGGATTGATGCTTTACGGATTTGCCTCACCTGAAAGCCAGGCTCGTTGGTTACCACAGTTGCGCGCTTCATCGGATTCGGAACGTATTGAGCTATTTATTCTAAAATCCAAAGCAGCAGCGCAGCGCGGCTATGTACAATCGCCTAGCGAATTTGTGGAAGGTGTGACGGATTTATGTGTTCCTATCCTGGGCATCAATGGAGTAACAGCGGTAATCAACGTACCTTTTATTAGCATTAAGTCCCAAGCAGTGACGCATGAGCAAGTCATTGAAAGGCTCAAGGCAGCAGCGCGAAAGATCGCGGATGCACTGAGTAACGAAGGGCGCTAAGGCGCCTTTTTTTATGTCGGTGTTTTCTATAGATTGCGAGATAATATGTCCGTAACAAATACTCAATGTTTTTAAATTTTGTTTAAAACAAAATAATTGGAGATCCTATGAAAATTCAAACCTTGATCTGTACAACTTTGGTCAGTCTGTGTTGTGCAATCTCGGCGTGTAATCACTCCGAACCTAAACAAACAATAAAACAGGATGTTGGACCTGCTAAAAATACGGGCTCCATTGTTCTTTGGTCGGGAACAAATAACCCTGACGTGAAGGTAGTTATTGAAAGCCCGGATTCGAAGCAGGAATTTACTTCTAATAAGGCTGAGGTCCCGAAGGTTGCTGGCGGATCTGCACCCAATGCGCAGGTGACTGTGGTTAAAAGCGATAAAAGCTCCGCAGGTGATGCTTTAACATTTTCATGGAAAGATGCCTGGCGTGCTTCGTTAAACTTCGAGACAAAAAATCCAATTAATATTTCGGATTACATGAGTAACGGATTAGTGGAATTCGATTTAAATGTTATTGATCTTGAAAAGGGTGGGCTGAATTTCAAAAGTAAGTGTGGAGATAGGTGTACGCGCTTAATTCCATATCTGGTACAGGCCCGGAACTTGGTAGACAAAGGCTGGAACCACTTTTCAGTACCCTTAAAATGTTTCATGCGCGAGGGTGATAGTTTCTCCTCGGTTAATTTCCCCTTTTCGCTGGAGACAGGTGGTGTAGGGACTATCGCAATTGCTAATGTGCATATCGAAAAAACAGGCACACCTAGCATGAGTTGCGCAGATTATAAAACTCTTTCTACTACACCGGCCGTTTTAAACGAATGGTGGTCGACGGATTGGTGGATGCCACGCCATTTACAAAAAGTGAAAGAAGTAAAAGCCGCCAAAAACGCGCAAGTCATTTTTATTGGGGATTCTATTACTCAAGGTTGGGAAAAAGAAGGGTTTAATGTATGGAATCACCATTACGCAAAATATAACCCAATTAATTTAGGTTTTAGCGGAGATCGAACTGAAAATGTTTTGTGGCGCTTACAGCACTCGGAAGTCAATGGTTTGAATCCAAAAGTTGCTGTACTCATGTTTGGAACCAACAATACTGGTCATCGTCAGGAAGATCCGAAGACAGTTGCCATTGGAATAAAAGCTAATCTTGACGAATTGCAGTTGCATTTACCGAATACAAAAATTCTTTTGCTTGCTATTTTTCCACGAGATGAAAAGCCCACTGATCAAATGCGCCAGATCAATGAGGAAATTAATGCAATTATTTCTGGCTTTGCGGATAACAAAAGAGTGTTTTTCTTGAACATTAACAAATCATTTTTGGATGTGAATGGCATTTTGTCTAAAGATATAATGCCTGATTTGTTGCATCCCAATGAAAAGGGGTATGAAATTTGGGCGAAAGCGATGGAGCCAACATTGCTCAAACTGGTAAAGTGATAGAATCAGCGCGAATATTTTTGTGGAGGTTGATATGAAATCAGTAATAGTTTCGCTGATAGCGATGAGTTTGAGCTTCAATGCGCATGCCTTTCATGTGGATATGAAACCCGGCTTGTGGGAACACAAGTTTAAAATGGATGCCCGTGATCAAAGCGCCGCGCAAAAGGCTCAAGCTGAACAAATGGCTGGGGCTATGGAGGAAATGAAAAAGCAAATGGCCAACTTGCCAGCAGATCAACGCAAAATGATGGAAGATATGATGGCGCAACAAGGCATAAAGGTGTCAGATAAGGGCGTTGAAATGCCATCGCAAGGTGTTCAAATAACGAAAGATGGCACCACGGTTAAAGCTTGCCTCACCCAGGAAGATATTGATCGCGGTGAGCTACCTAAAGGCGATGATAATTGCGAGGAACAAATTACCCAAGCAGCCCCCAATGTTTTGAAAGTCGTTTATATCTGCAGTGGTGAACATCCCAGTCGTGGTGAGGGAACTATTATTTTTCAAAATAATAAGTCTTACACCGGAGATGTTGCTTACACGACCGCAATAGATGGAAAACAGGAAACATTCCGTGCTGTTCAGTCAGGGAAATGGTTATCCAGCAATTGCGGTGATATAAAACCTAGAGCACATGTTAAACCCTAATTTTTAAAAGCTCGCTTCGGCGAGCTTTTTTATTTCAGAATTGCTTAAGAATTGTTTGCTAAAGTGGTGTTTATTTATTGTTGCTATTTAATACCTTGCTGCGCATGTCGTTTCTGAAAAAATAATTTTGAGTCTTCGCATAATGCTGCGATCTAAATAATGGGTTAAACGTTCACGAATGAGTTTTTAAAAATGAGACACGGTGAATTTCACAAAGTGCAACATATTGGCTGGTTGCGCGCGGCAGTGCTCGGTGCAAATGACGGTATTATTTCGACCGCCAGTTTGATGATGGGAATTGCCAGCGCGCAAGCTGTTTCCAGCACCGTTTTGTTGACGGGTATTGCAGGTTTGTTTGCGGGTGCGTTGTCTATGGCGGCGGGGGAATATGTATCTGTGCGCTCTCAAGCCGACACTGAGAATGCAGATTTGGCAAAGGAACGAGAAGAATTAGCTAGCCAACCTGAAGCTGAATTGCGGGAGTTGACGGAAATTTATGTGACGCGTGGTTTGGATCGCGAGCTGGCTCGCCAGGTTGCTGTACAACTTACGACTCACGATGCGCTTGCTGCTCATGCGCGCGATGAATTGGGTATTATCGAGTTTTTACAAGCGCGTCCACTGCAGGCAGCCTTAGCATCCGCAGCAACTTTTGCAGTAGGGGCATTTATTCCATTGTTGGTGGCGCTATTGGTGCCGGAGCAATATTTAATTATCTCCATTTCGTGCATCTCACTTTGTGCGCTAGCGTTCCTGGGGGGAATAGCTGCAAAAGTGGGTGGTGCGAGCATAATTAAAGGCGCAACACGAGTTTGTATATGGGGTGCGCTGGCAATGGCCCTCACGGGAATTGTCGGGCATTTATTTGGAGTGCAGCCCTAGGTTTTAATTACGAAGCAATTAAGCTTGCGCTCTTTTCTTACCAGTGATGAAAAACATTTTATTTAAGTATTTGATTGAAAACTTCACTCATTGCCTGATTAATTGCAATAAATTTCTGTTTGTCTTTTAATATTTCATCCGCAGTTTGTACATAGGTAGATTCATCCAAATCTTCCGCGCAATTTTCTATTAATGCACTTGCAGAGGTTTCAGTCGTTTCCAAATGGAATTGGAAGCCGTAAATGCGCTTATCTATAACGTAAGCTTGATGTTTACAGGCTTCACTGGATGCGATGAGTTGAGCAGTAGCAGGTAATTCAAAGGTGTCGCCATGCCAATGAAATACATTGATGTATTTCGCCAAAATTTTCGCAATGGGGTGATCACTAGTGCCTTCGCTGATTTTCAATGGAAACCAACCTATTTCGCGATGTGGGTTGCGAGAAACTTTTGCACCCAGTACGCAGGCGACTAGTTGCGCTCCTAAGCATATTCCTATGATTTTTTTATTCGCAGCAATTGCACGGGCAATAAACTTTTTTTCCGCTGCCAGCCATGGGTAAATTTCTTCGTCGTAAACTCCCATGGGGCCGCCCATCACAATCAATACATCAAAACTTTCAAGTGCCGGTGCTTCGTCACCTTTGTACCAATGCGTGGTGCTGAGACTAAATTCGTGCTTTTGAATGTCCTTTATCAAGCTGCCTATATCTTCAAACGGAACATGTTGCAAACTGTGAATGCGCATGGTGGCTCCGGGTAGTATTCGATGTGGGCAGGTTAACCAATGCATTAATTCTTATGCAAGCTTGGCTTTAGTGAAATTTTCCTGCTTAATGCCGGGGTATGCGGCTTTTTATGCCTTTTGGCGTTTTTAAGCAGGCAAATTATCATACCATTCATGTATACTCGAAAGAGTCTTTTAACTCCAGGTAACAATCCTTGATAGGCAAATTTTTTAAAAAACTTTTGGGCTCAAACGAAGCGCCAACACAATCATCCACCAATCATTCGGGATCAGGTTCCAAAAAATCTGAGGCAAACAGGCCCTCGAAACACACTGGTGCAACTACCGACAGAAATACATCTGCTCGTGAACACAATTCCTCCCGCGAACAAAATTCTCCCCGAGACCATAAAAAGCAACGTCCAAAGTCTGATCGTTCAACGCAATCCAATCATCGTCGTGCACCTAAACCGACACCTGTGAAGCATGAACCTTGGGATCCAGCATCATTTATGGTTGAAGAAGTTGAGGGTAAAACTCGCTTTCAGGATTTGGATCTTGAACCGGAAATTATGCATGCAGTAGCTGATTTGCGTTTTAGCTATTGTTCACCCATTCAAGCTCAATCTTTACCTCATGCGTTACAGGGTAAAGATGTCGTTGGCAAGGCACAAACCGGTACTGGAAAAACAGCCGCATTTTTAGCAGCTATCATTGATGATCTTTTAAAAAATCCGATCGCAGAAAAACGTTATGCCGGTGAGGCTCGCGCTTTGATCATCGCGCCTACCCGTGAATTGGTTATTCAAATTGCTGAAGACGCTAAACTGCTATGCAAGTATACAGATCTGAAAATTCATACCCTGGTGGGCGGAATGGATTATGTAAAGCAGCAACGTCATCTACATGATGATCTGGTGGATATTCTGGTTGCGACACCAGGACGCCTGCTTGATTTTTGTGGCAATAAAGATGTTTATCTCGACCAGCTTGAAATTCTTGTTATCGATGAAGCTGACCGGATGCTGGATATGGGCTTTATTCCGCAAGTGCGTCAGATTGTTCGTATGGCGCCGCGCCGCGAAAATCGGCAAACATTATTTTTCTCGGCGACCTTTACTGATGATGTTCGCAATCTTGTCGAGCAGTGGACTTTCCAACCGGTGACAATTGATATTCAGCCTGAGAATGTTGCTAACGCCACCGTTGATCAGCATGTCTACCTGGTTTCCACCGAAGAAAAATACAGCTTGCTCTACAATCTGATTCAACAGGAACATGCTGAAAGCATGATTGTATTTGCCAATCGTCGCGACGAATGCCGAGATCTTCAAGAAAAGTTATTGCGTCACGGTGTTAATGCTGGATTGCTTTCAGGAGAGATCACTCAAAATAAACGTGTGTCCACTCTCGACGCTTTTAAAAATGGTGATATCAAAGTGCTGGTAGCAACAGACGTTGCTGGTCGTGGTATTCACATCAATGATATTAGTCACGTTGTCAATTTTACCCTGCCTGAAGAACCTGAAGATTATGTGCATCGTATAGGTCGTACTGGTCGTGCGGGCAAGTCAGGCACGTCTATAAGTTTCGCTTGTGAAGACGATGCATTACGCCTTGAACCTATCGCCAAATTATTGGGCAAGGAAATCAAATGCGAGCAACCTCCAGCTTATCTATTATTGGCTCCGCCTGAATTACCACCGGCACCCAAAGGTGCGCGTGAAGATCGCCCACGTTCTCCTGGTGCGCGTACTAACCGTAGCGGTGGTCGTGGTGCAGGAGGTCGAAGCGGCGGTCCACGGCCAGGTGGTGGACGTCCTCGTCACTAACTGATATCAAGTTAGCCATAATGAGAAGCTGCGCAATGCTGATTGCGCGGACGTAGCAAAATTGAATTGGTTTATTTCATGTCATCCACTAAGTCAGCGTTGATAACTCTGCATGTAGGCGCATTTTTAATGGCGGCTACAGGATTATTTTCGCAGATCATCAAATTACCTGCCTGGGACATTACTGGATATCGCACCTGGATTGCCGCAGGCGTATTGTTTACCTGGGTGTGGTGGCGCGAGGGACACATAGCACTTAACTCGGCGCGCGATTATCGCCGCATGCTAGTACTTGGCGTACTCTTGTGCATTCACTGGATTACTTACTTCCATTCAATGCAAGTTTCCAGTATTGCGATTGGTATGTTGTCGCTCTACGCTTATCCTGTCCTAACAGTTTTTATGGAACCGCTAATAGCAGGTAATAAAATTGACTGGGGTGATGTTGTCAGCGGTGTATTCGTACTCATCGGAATTTATTTTCTCGTCCCCGAATTTGATTTTTCCAATAACACCACTCAAGGTGTGCTTTGGGGACTGGTGTCTGCGTTTAGTTTTGCTTTGCGGAATTTATTATTGAGTAATTGGTTTAGCGGTCAATCCTCTGCGCGCTCAATGAGTTATCAGGTTCTTATAGTTGCACTACTGATGAGCCCGGTTATTTTTACATCAACTCGCAGTCCTACGAATGTGGATTGGGGGTTGATTTTGATCCTCGGTTTATTTTTTACTGCTTTTTCACACACCTTATTTGGTTATGCATTGCGTTACCTCAAAGCAAAAACGGTGGGTTTAGTTGCTTGTATGCAGCCTGTTTACGGTGTGATTTATGGTGTAATTTTTATACACAGTATTCCTAACGTATCCACTTTTGTTGGAGGTGCGATTATTGTGACTGCTGCTATATACGAATCCTTACGCGAGCATAATAAATCGGCGATCGCTCTAACCGATTAATAAGTTGCGGAATAATTATTCTGACGTCTTGTGCCAAGGTAACACCATTACAAAAATAGGTTGTGACTAGTTGGTATATCTCACCCTAAAGTATTTAAAAGGAGAGTTTTGTGAGCGAGAGTAAAGAGCAAGTAATTCGGGAAACAATCCCTATTGTGAGGGAGCAAAATTTAGCATTTATTGATGCCTTGCGTGGTTTGGCGATTTTGATGGTTATTGTCACTCACGTGAGTCCCGCTACACCTGGTGTTAGTAGTTTGGTTTCAAATCTTTGTAGCTACGGACGTATGGGAGTTCAGCTATTCTTTGTGCTTTCCGCGTTTACCTTATGCCTAACCTTTGCGGGTCGAATGAACGAACCCTACGCAGTCAAAAAGTTTTATATTCGTCGTTATCTCAGAATCGCCCCCATGTATTATCTAGGAATTTTATTTTACACGGGCTTATTGATTGCGAATCATGGTGTTGAGAGCGTCAGTTTTGCCAATCTAGCATCGCATTTTTTGTTATTACACGGCCTGAATATGGCAGCATTTAATAATGTTGTTCCCGGTGGCTGGTCAATTGGTGTTGAATTTCTTTTTTATCTCATTTTTCCGTTTATTTTTCGGAAAGTTTATAGCTCGCGTAATACCTTACTGACTACCTTATTTTTTTCTATAGTTGTATCCTTTTGTTTGTATTCCTACCTGGTCTTTGTTGCGAAGATAGATGTTAATGCCTACAGTCTGGGTTACTGGAATTTTATAAACCAGCTCCCCGTTTTCATAATTGGCTTTTATTTGTACTTTCATTTTAATTCCAGGCGCGAATACAACACTATTCTTTTATGCCTGATTTTTTTAGGTGCTACTGCTGCATCGCTGTTACTATACATGTTGAAACCCTTGTTTAGTACGGTGCTGATACCCATTGCGTCTGCAGTATCTTTTTATGCATTAACTTTTTTGTTCTCACGATACAGATTTTTGGCCAACAGGCTTTTACAAGAAATAGGAAAGGTTTCATTTTCAATGTACTTGATCCATTTCATAATAGTTAGCAAAGTTGCTGGTTTAGGATTTAGTTTTTTTAAACCGGATGTGCAATTATTATTTAATTACGTCCTTGTTAGTGGTGCTACTTATTTGGTGGCTCGAATAACCTACAGCTACATTGAACTTAAGGGTATTTCACTGGCCAAACAAATTACTCAAAAACTAGACCCAAAAATACCATTTCCTAAAAGCAGTTGATCGGGGCTATCATTTTCATTAATGCATTAGCCATTTGATGTTTTACGGGAGTCAAAATGTCTATACTTTTTGTTCCTCACGGCGGCGGCCCAATGCCTCTGCTCGGTGATCAGAATCATCGTTTATTGACAGAATTTATGCGATCCGTCAGCAGTGAATTGCCGCGACCAACAGCTATTGTGGTTGTCACCGCTCACTGGGAGGAAAATGTTGCGACTATTTCCAGCAGCCCTGCACCAGATATGCTTTATGACTACTACGGATTTCCTCCAGAAGCTTACCAATTTAAATATCCTGCCCCTGGGAACCCGAAGCTTGCACAAGAAATTGCGGAGCTGCTTCAGACACAAGGCATAGCATCCAGGCTTGATTCCAAACGCAATTATGATCATGGTACGTTTGTACCTCTGATGCTTATGTATCCTGAAGCCGATATTCCCGTAGTTCAACTTTCGCTGCTCAATAATTTCGATCCAGAGGCTCATATCGCAATAGGCAAGGCTTTGGCCTCGCTGCATTCACAAGGAGTAATGATTCTTGGCTCGGGTATGTCCTTCCACAATATGCAGGCATTTTTTACTGTGAATCACACGACTCGCAGTAGAAGTGAAAGCTTTGATTCGTGGCTGACAGAGACGCTAATCAGCCCAGATTTGTCGCGCGAAGAACAAATTGCACGACTTGTAAATTGGCAAAATGCTCCTGAGGCTCGCTTTTGCCATCCTCGGGAGGAGCACTTACTGCCTCTTATTGTTTGTTTCGGCGCCGGTTCTGCTAATTCGGCACATGCCGTCAAAATATTTGAAACCTTTCTTTTTAATACAAAAATATCTGCTTTTTTGTGGACCTAAGCTTAAAGGTGTCCTGCAGCGTTTTTGCAAATGTTGACTACACTTCCTAGATAAAGGTTAAGTGGGTTGTACAAATGAAAAAAATTCTGATTGTTGAAGACAGTGACGTAGTGACGAAGGTGATGCGTCATCTGTTAGTCCAATATCCACAGTATCAGGCGTTATTCGCGACGAGTATGGCGCAGACCCAAGCCATCATTAACGATCATCAGAATGATATTTTTGTCGCATTAGTTGATTTGAATTTACCTGATTGCGCTGATGGCGAAGTCGTTGATTATCTTCTCTCTCGCAAACTTCCGGTTATTGTGCTCACAGGTACATACGATGAGCAAAAACGCGAACAACTTTTTAATAAAGGCATAGTCGATTATGTCATGAAAGAAGGGCGTTCAGCTTATGAAAAAGCGGTTGGTCTGATTGAGCGTCTGGAAAAGAATCAACACATTAAGGTGTTGGTGGTAGATGATTCCGAGGCAACTCTCAAACACGTGGGTAATTTATTTCGTCAGCATTTATTTCAAGTGATTGAAGCACCAGATGGCGTTGAAGCCATTAAGATGTTACTTGAAAACCCTGACGTTAAACTGCTAGTGACCGATTATAATATGCCGCGCATGGATGGTTTTGAGCTGGTAAAAAATTTGCGTTACAAATATAACAAAGCAGATTTAATTATTATCGGTCTTTCTGGTGAAAGTAATGAAACTCTTTCTGCAAAATTTTTAAAACAGGGTGCTAATGATTTTTTACGCAAACCATTTCTCCCGGAGGAGTTTTACTGTCGCATTATTCATAATCTGGAATACGCAGAGCTGGTAGAAGAATGTAGTAATGCCAGACAGCGCGATCATTTGACGGGTTTGTTTCATCGGCATTATTTTTTTAATGCGGCCCATGAGTTGTACCGCAACGCTCAAGAAAACGGTACGCCGCTTGCTTTAGCGGTTATCAACATTGATCGCTTTAGCAGTTTTAATGATCAGTACGGCAGTGAATCCGGAGATGCTGTTCTGGTTCATGTGGCTCGTAACTTGAATCATATGCTTGAAAGATTTTTGTTGTGTCGAGCTGATGGCGACAATTTTTTTGTCTTGTTACCGGGGTTGGATAATGAAAAGGCTGTATCTCTGATCAGTCGTGTCCGACAGTTGCTCTCTGCAGAAACTTGCATTATTAACGGAGAACCAAAACGAATTTCTTTTAGTGCAGGTGTGAGTAATAAAAATGTGGATGGAATAGACCAACAGATCAAGTCTGCGACGCACTTGCTGAAACTGGGTAAAGAAACGGGAGGAAATATGGTTTTAGGTGATGAGGATGCCGACAATGAAAATTAAGGCGGCTAGAGAGGCTGTTTAAGCGGGCGAATAAACTTACTAATCAATAACACAAAAATTCCAAAGACCAGTCCCGCTACCGCACCGTATAGATGGGCATCGTATGCCACCGGAACCGGTAATAAATCTTGCAAGTCGGTGGCCTTATAGTCAGGCCGATGCTCATAAAGAATTTTACCGAAAATTAAAGCAATAAAAATTCCATTTATCCAATGGGTGTGGCGTTTATTGAACATCAGGCCTGCGACCAGGAATCCGTGAATACTACCCGACAAACCTGCGTATATTGCGTATTCAGGGTTTAAATAATAAATACCTACACCAACGCTTAAACAGCACCAGAAAATTAAACCGATAAACCTTGCGACTGAAATTTCCATTAAAATAAAGACTGCTATCTGGAAGGCGGCAAGATTCATTAAAGTATGAGCCCAGCCAAAGTGTACAAAATTACTGCTGAAAATACGCCACAGCTCACCATCGTTCACCTTGGTACGGTCAAGGCTGAAGAGTGCGAAACTAACATCTGAAAAGACAGCACACGTAATAATAAAAATGCTAATCAGAATGCTAAGGGGAATGGTGGCTGGTATTTTGGATAGTGTCATGGATGCTGCAAAAAAATTTATCGTGAGTGAGCCTTATCGGCATCTGGAAATTTATTTTCTTTCCAAAGAGTGCCCGACTATTTAACCTTGTTCCTTTATTCTTCTCAATATTGCTTCGGCATCTACCGGAGTTTTATTTTTGTAGATAAGTTCGGGTGCTACTGCAGTTGTCAATTGCAAATGTTTTACAAAGCGCCTGCAGTTAGCGCACATCATTAAATGTAAGCGAATTTTGAAATCAAGTTTTCCATCGATGTGTTTATCGAGGTAATCGCTGGCAAGCGTTGCAACTTCCTGGCATGTGGGTAATTTAAAATTTAACATGTGCCAGTCTCCTGATAACGGTCAATGACTTGCATGAGCGTTAGACGGGCACGGTGAACAAGAACGCGCACATTCGCTGCGCTAACTTGCAAAGCTTCACAAATTTCCTCAAAAGATTGTTGTTCAATATCTCGTAACATAAAGGCAATTTTTTGTGCAGGTGGTAGGAGATCAAGAGTTTTATTAATACAGCATTGCAATTGCGTTTCTTCCAACAATTCTTCTGGCGATTCACAGCTCCACATTGGAGTGGCTGATTGCCAGTGACCATCAGATTTAAAATTAGCACCATCCAAATAACTTCCAGGGGTTTCACCGTCAAGCTCATCCAGTGAAACTTTCCTTGATTCGCGACGCAAACGTGCCTTTGCTTCATTACTCACAATAGTGATCACCCATGTTTTCAGACTTGAGCGCTGTTCAAACTTGCTAATGTTTTTGTGAATCGCAACCCAGGCATCTTGCACAATATCATCTGCAAATGTCTCACCACATATAGCTCGCGCAACACTCAGCATTATGTGTTGGAAGCGCGTGATGATTTCGCAAAAGGCGAGGTCATCACCTGCGATTAATGCGGTGATTAGCTGTTGCTCATCCGGGTAGTTCGGTGTGGGCGGTGGTGTCATCGTGGGGGCTCGACCTTAAGGTAGGCGCAGCTTACCACTCTATTCACGCTATTTGGAGGCACCCGCAAAGACCCGTTTCACAATTGCCATGATTATTGGAGAGTCGATATTGAACAATGTTACAGTTCATGCGAAAAAATTTACTGGCTATAGTCCACGCAGCTTTTTATACTCTTCGACCTGCCAAATTTGGCAGCTTTCGCGTAAGTCTTCGACTTGCTTATTTTTTATCAAGTGACCTTTGGTAGGGGTCACCACTGAGAAGGATTGGAAAATGCCTGTAATTACTCTTCCCGACGGTTCAAAACGTCAATTCGAAAATCCCGTGTCCGTGTACCAAGTTGCTGCTGATATTGGCCCTGGTTTGGCCAAGGTAACTCTGGGTGGTCGCATCTTTTTAAATGGCGATAAAACGGGTCAACGTGTTGATGCCCACGATCTCATCACCGACGATGCAGATTTGGTGATTTTCACACCTAAAGACGAAGACGGATTGGAAATAATTCGCCACTCATGCGCGCATTTACTCGGCCATGCGATCAAACAATTGTTCCCCAATGTGAAGATGGCTATTGGCCCAACAATTGATAGCGGCTTTTATTACGACGTAGATTTGGAAGAGAAATTAACCGATGAAAATATTGCAGCACTTGAAGCACGCATGTTGGAATTGGCCAAAACTGAATACGACGTTGTAAAAAAAGTGGTGAGCTGGCAAGAAGCACACGATACCTTTGAAGCGCGTGGAGAGACTTACAAACTCGAAATTCTTGATCGCGATATTCCGAAAGATGCAAAACCTGGTTTGTATCACCATGAGGAATATGTGGATATGTGCCGCGGCCCGCACGTTCCCAATATGCGTTTTTGTTTGAATTTTAAATTGATGCGCACTTCAGGCGCTTACTGGCGCGGCGATTCCAACAATAAAATGTTACAGCGCATTTACGGCACTGCCTTTGCCGATAAAAAACAATTGGCTGCTTATTTAAATTTATTGGAAGAAGCGGCGAAGCGCGATCATCGCAAGCTCGCCAAAAAATTTGATTTATTCCATTTGCAAGATGAAGCGCCGGGTATGGTGTTCTGGCATCCCAAAGGCTGGACCTTGTGGCAACAAATTGAACAATACATGCG
>CBHTVU010000111.1:0-13003 GCA_966096785.1 uncultured Gammaproteobacteria bacterium
TCAGGGATAACCGGTTCAACAAGTTTGGCAAGTTGTTCAAGTGATTCCTGCCAACCCAGATAACACATTTCAGTTGGGATTACTGAAGGAATGCCCGCTTGCACAATACTGATATCAGTTCCACATAAAACCGTTTTGAGATTAATAGAAACCGTCATTTCACCGGGAAGGTTTTCATCATCAAAACGATCTTTGTGTTGAATAGTTTGATTCTCCACCAGCTCTGTAAAGGTTACGGTAAACGAATGGCTGCTCCCTGTACCGAAATTGGTGAAAGACATTTTATAGCCACCGCCAACACGGGCATCTATCGAGTGAACAAATCCTGTAAATCCGTAAGGGGGAAGCCAACGCTCCAGCGCAGCTTTATCCAGAAATGCTTTATAAACTCGCTCGGCCGGAGCGCGCAGAACGCGGTGTAGGCGCACAGTATTTGCTTCATTTGACATAGTAAGTCTCCAATATGAATAGCCTGAGGTAATTCTCTTGCTATTAACTAGTCGAACAGGAATTTGCTGAATCGACATTCACTTTTATATTTGTAGGCAATGTGCCAAAAATGAACGTCGAGATCAACTAATCTTGTTGCGGCTATTTCAGTATGGAGTGAATCGAACGTTAATTAATTTTTTAGTGTCACCGCACCAAATTGTTGGAGCAGCGTCAAGTTATCTTCCAAATGCCAGTTCTCTATTATTTTTCCATTAGCGACGCGATAAATATCCACTGCAGCAAAATCTATAACCTGACCTTTACCTTGTTTCCCATTAAATGTTCCCGTGAAATGACCCGTAAAATGTAGACGCCCGATAACCCGGTCGCCAGCGATTAACATTTCAGTCACGGTGACTTCCAAGTCAGGAACCGCCCCGCGAAATTGTGCAGATGCTTGTAGTGGTCCTTCAGGCCCTTGCTGGCGACCCTGAGGAAGATTCAAATCTTTGAAATTCTCGGCAAGTGCTGCTTTAGCAAACTTCGCATTACCTGTGTCCCAGAAAGTGTAATAGCGCCGGGCCGCGAGACTTTGTGCATCGCGCTGGGCGGTGTTTATGGATTGATCAAAGACTACGGTTTCAGGAGTAATAAGTTCGCTATCGAAAGATGCAGCAAAAGCAGAATTATTTACCAGCAGGCTCAGGAATGACCTTGTGGCGAGGGCTTTTAAAGAATAGTCAGTCATTTTCAATACCTTTCGTTGAGTGGGAATGTTTTGATAGGGAAATCTTGCATGGTTTTCATTTCGTTGAAAATTAGCCATTATTGAACACCTGTATTTCCATAAACGAAAAGATGCTTGTTATGGTTGAACTTACCGACATGAAATTTTTTGTACGCGCTCTTGCTTGCGGCAGTCTGTCCGCAGCGGGTAGGGAGCTTGGTTTTTCTCCTGCTGTCGCCAGCAAACGGCTTGCGCGCATGGAAACCGAGCTAGGTGTGCGTTTGCTGCAACGTAATTCCCGTCGGCTCGCGTTGACGGCCGAAGGCGCACTTTACGTTGAGCGGTGCCGACAAATATTGGCGGACGTGGAAGAAGCAGAAAGCTTACTCAGTGACGGAAAACAGCAAGCGTTAGGGACTTTACATGTGAGCTGTCCAGTTGCCTTGGGGCGTCGTTGTGTTGGCGCTGCGATTAGCGCTTTCGCTAAAAAATGGCCAGGCGTTCGCGTGCGACTTTCGCTGTCTGATTCAATAGAGGACTTACTCGACGGCGGTTTTGATTGCGCTATACGCGTTGGTGGTTCGGAAGACTCAAATTTGATTGGGCGCAAACTTGCAGACAATTATCGTATTGTCTGTGCTTCACCATCCTATGTCGCGGAGCAAGGTCATCCGCAAATGTTGGACGAATTATCCAATCACTCAACCATCATGCTTTCATCGCAATTTGTGGAACGCACCGACTGGAAATTTATTCACGCAAACAACAAACAACAAAAAGTGGTAAGCATGCCCGTGCGCATGGCAACGAATAACGGCGACCAAGCGCATGATTGGGCATTGGCAGGCATCGGGATTATTCGCCGTTCAATATGGGATGTAAAAGAAGAAATTGAAAATGGCCAACTCATTCACTTGCTCCCAGAATGGCAGAGCGAACCCGCACCAATTCGAATTGTATTTCCATCGCGACAATTTTTACCTGCACGCACGCGTTTGTTTATTGATTATCTAACAGAATTTTTTGAATCACTTAAATAGTTTTTCGTTCAATAAATTAAAATTAAAAAAATTATAAAAATACCCCTGCAATAAATCACACCTTCGGCAACCAAGCGTCAAAGGTGTGAATTGTTTATGATCGATGGGATTTTATTAATCGTCCAGGCTGCCCATAGTTAAATTCACTGTTGTACCTGTCATGCCGCTGGCTTTATCTGAAGCAACAAACACCGCGGTATTCGCAACTTCATCGAGAACCATCACACGGCGTGGATGAGTCGTGTTGGCGAGATACCCTTGAAACTGTTCCCACGTCATATTTAGTTGCGCCGCTTTAAGATCAAAGACATCCCGCATGGTGCGCGTTTCTGGCATACCATGTGGTCGCAATCCAACGACGCGAATACCTTGGGGTGCAAGCTCTGCGGACAAATCGCGAGTCAGTGCTTCTTTAGCTGCGTGAGCCGAACCATAACCGCCATTCAATCGCGAACCCATACGTGCGGGAAGTGCGGTTACTGTCATAATCACACCGGATTTATAATCAAGCATGCGCCTTGCAGCTAATCGTGCCGTCAGAAAATAAGATCTGGTATAGGCAACTATTGGAAAGGTAAATTGTGCTAAGTCCAGCTCAACCAGGGGTACTCCCACAACTTCTGCGGTGGGCATGCCAACGGCATTGAAGGAAATATCTATACGACCTGATTTTTCAATCACTGACTCCAAATGTTTATCCACGGCAACTTCGTCAGTTGCATCCACTACCGCAACGTCAGCAAAGCCACCTGCGGCTTTGATATCTTTAGCAACAACGTCAATGGATGCTTGGCGGTGCCCCGTTAGAAATACCTTTGCACCTTCATTTGCAAAAGCGCGCGCAACGGCTCCGCCGATTGCACCTCCACCACCGTAAATAACCGCAACTTTGTTCTTCAGTAACATACATAACCTCTCGATAACTAACTATTGGCGTTCACGCGGGATTGCGTGCTTGTTCGCCGTTGGTGTTCATCGATAAGACGTTAAGAATTCTTTAATTCATCGCGATGATTTTTCCTGTTTGAAACGTCTTAACAGGGTGGGCCGCACTAAAGTCGAAATCTCAGCACTAAATGCTGAAAATTTCGCGTAAAGAATCGCAGCACGCTATGCTCATTAAAAAGCGATGTATTGCGAAATAATGGTTGGAAACTTTGTATTGTTTTAATTGAATAGGGTATCGAGGAAACTTAATTGAGTGAAATATTACGCGATCATGAAGCTAATAGTGCAGCTGAAGAATTACAAGCATTCGAAAGACTCGCGCGGGAACACCGAAGCGAAATTAAAGTACATTGCTACAGAATGTTAGGCTCGCTTGCTGATGCGGAAGATATGGTTCAGGAAACCTTTGCGCGTGCGTGGCGAGCGCGCGCTGATTTAGTCGAACCTACCGCTGCGCGTGCTTGGTTGTATCGAATTGCAACTAATGCTTGTCTCGATACATTGCGCCGCCATAAACGTGAGCGTCGTCTATGGGGTGATGCTGATCCATTGATTGATTTTGCAGCCCTGGGCTCACCCAATATGGATATTGATTGGCTTGAGCCTCTACCGCATTCGGTCATCTTCGACGAGTTAGTGGATGAACGAAATCCGCGTGCGGCTTACGAACAAGCCGAGGCATTGCGTCTTGCATTTCTGGCTTGCATACAACGGCTTCCTGCGCAGCAACGAGCGATTTTTTTATTGCATGAAGTGTTGGGTTGGAGTGCTGCAGAAGTTGCTTCTGCATTTGAAATATCACCACAAGCCGCAAATAGTCATTTGCAACGTGCGCGCCGAATTTTTGGTTCAACCTATCAACAACAACCAAAATGGAATGCGGCAAGTGATATAGATCAGCAGCTGGCGGAGGACTACGCTGCAGCTCTGGAAGCGCACGATCTCGACGCATTCGCGTCGCTATTACATCCAGATGCAACCTTGCACATGCCGCCTTGGTTGGCATGGGTTAAAGGTAGCAATGCCGTTTGCGCATTTAACGATATGATCTGGCGGCGCTACGCTGGCTTTCAAACTCGCGTGATTCGCGCTAATGGTTGCTTTGCCATCGCCACTTATGCCTGCGCTACGCCAAATGCTGAGTGGTTGCCACACTCGATCCACGTGTTGGAAATGAGTGAAGGAACCGTGAGTAACATTATCGCCTTCGTTGGTCCACTCGGTTCAGCTTTATTTTCACGAGCAGGTTTAGCATTGAGGCCCAATGATTCAACAGAAGATGTCCGTATCGATTTAATTTGAGATTGAATTTAATCGGATCAGGAATCATCCATTTCCTGACCTCGGACAGGTTATTAATTTTGTTTCGCATAGTGAAATCCAACAACACCGGAACTGAACTTGGTCGCGCTTACTAAGTTGAGTTTTGATTTTGGTAAATCTTCGAACATTCTTATGCCGCCACCTATAAGAGAAGGGTTGACATTAATTAAGTGTTCATCGAAAAGATCAAGCCGCGCTAGCGATTGGGTTAAACGTGGGCTGCCGAAAACCATCAAATCTTTTTCAGATTCCTGCTTGAGCTTTTTAATTCCTGACTCAAGATTATCGATCAACAGTGCTCCTTTATTTTCCAATTTTTTTAGTGTGCGAGAGCAGACAATTTTTTTTGCACCTTGGTACCACTTCGCATGCTTAATTTCCAAGTCGCTACTCGTCGTGTCTTGTAGAACTCCGGGCCAATAGCCTTCCATCATTTGAAAGGTTTTAGGGCCGTAGACTCCGGCCCCCACTTGAGAGATATATTTTGAAACATGTTCAAATATTTCCTGATCCATCGTAATCCAATCCATTTCTCCATTTGGACCCGCAGCGAATCCGTCGAACGAAATATGCATGAGCGATATTAGTTTAGCCACAGAGTGTCTCCTAAAAAATTTATTATAAAAATGTACTGATCTGTACACTTAAAATCCATTGTTATTTCATGTTTTGTTAAAACGCAGATATCAATTAGTTTTTGAGTTTAACGCATCATCAGCCATCAGCTCGAATACAGCGAATTGACAAGTGGCGCATTATACCGAATGTAACAAAAGTTTAATAATTAGCGAGCAGATAAAATATTTAATTAACAATCATCTCCAATTTTAGAAAACATTAATCTTCCTTTTTGGTGCTTTTGTTATATGTAGCCTTATGCGCCAAAACATAATTCTCTCTTCGCCTTTTTGCCCAATTATCCGGTAACCAAAATTACCTTGACTATACTCAACCAAATTGATGATTTCGGGAGTATTTTGTGGAAAATCTTTTTTCAAGTATACAGTCTCGCCTGAGTATTCTTGTTGGTGGTGGTGTTGGGCTTCTGTTATTAGTTGCAACTGTTGCGGTCTTCCAACTTAAAAGCCACATAGGTGAATATAGAGCGCTGCTTGATACCACCGTTCAATATGAACGTGAGGTCAGTGCCTTAAACCTTGAATTCAAAACACAAGTTCAGGAATGGAAAAATGTGTTGCTTCGTGGGAAAGATCCTGAGGCATATCAAAAATATTGGAATCAATTTAATAGCCAGCAAAAAATTATTCAAACCAATGGCGAATCACTAGTTAACAAATTGCCAAATGATGAGGGTAAAAAATTATTACAAGGGTTTTTAAGTGCCCACACCGCTGCATATCAAAAATATCAAACTGGTGTAACCATTTTTAAAGATGCTGAGTTTGATCCAAAAGCAGGAGACAAAGCCGTTACAGGTATAGACCGCGAGCCGAGCAAAATGCTCGCGGAGTGCGCAGCATATATGGATCAACGAGTTGAAAAAGCAAGTGCTGAAATTAATTCCGCCAGTTCAAAAGTCGCTTTTTGGTCTGAGATAGTGGTTTTAGGTTGCGGAGCTGCAATTATTTTTTTGGTATTGGCCACACTCAAAACCAGCCTCGTCAAACCATTGCAATCTGTTATTCGTCATATTGCAGTGCTGGCAGAAGGAAATTTTAAATCATCTTTGCATCTTGGGCAGAAGGGCGAATTAGGTGATTTGAACCACAATATCGATCGTATGCAACTTTCGCTAGTAGACGTTATTAATGCAGTAAAACAATCATCCTCTACATTAAATAAAGCATCCCAAAAAATTAACGAGGGTGCGCGTGCTATTTCACAGGATACCAGTAATAGCCATAGAGCGACTGATCAGGTCGCGGCAGCAATTAATGAAATGTCATCCACTGTACAGGAGGTGGCAAATAATGCTTCAAGTGCTGCTAATAGTGCTGAACAAGCTGATGTTCATGCCAGTAGCGGTATGAAAATTATGAAAGCTACCATTAATTCAATTGAAGAATTGAGTTTTGAAGTTGATAAAGTAAGTACAGCTATGAGCCAGTTGGAAACTGAAACTGCACTCATTGGTGGTGTGCTGGATGTAATCAAAAATGTTGCCGAGCAAACAAATTTGTTGGCCCTCAATGCAGCAATTGAAGCGGCGCGTGCGGGTGAACAGGGTCGGGGCTTTGCGGTAGTTGCCGATGAAGTTCGTGCACTTGCCAAGCGAACCCAGGAATCCACATCCGAAATTCAGCAAATCATCATTGCTGTTCAGCAAGGCGCTAGCAAGGCAGTGCAGGCTATGAATATAAGCCGGGATAAAACTCACAACACCAATCAGCTAGCTAATCAAGCTGGGCAGGCAATTAGTGAAATTACTCATGCAGTTGCGCGCATTCACGTAATGAATACACAAATTGCCGCTGCTGCTGAAGAACAAAGTTACGCTGCTGAGGAAATCAATAAAAATGTTATACAAGTTGTTAACCTCGTTGAAAGTGCAGCTACTAACGCTCACGGATCTACTCTCGTAGCATCCGAATTAGATTCAGTCGCGCAAGATTTAGAGCGGCACATTACACACTTTAAGCTTTAATAAATGTTCTAAAAATTATCGCGCTTTCACTGTCACTCATTTATTTCTATATTTTTACAACCCCCCAATAACTCCAGATACCAAAAATAACAGAAATATTGAAGCAATATAAAAGGTGCTTTTGAGTATCAGTAAAGTAAACTTTTTTTGTTTTTTAACGCTCCAATCATTCCGGTTTTTTATTTTATATCTTGTCGCGCAATTCCCTAAAATATTTTGGCGCGCAAATGTTTTTTAATAAAAATATACGTGATTTTTTGCATTTTTGACACGCAATACAACATTTAAATGGCATTTAAACATTACGAAATATGCGATGTTTTCTAATAACTTTTTCGTTAGTGGCGAGTTATAACTATCGACTAATCTTGAATAACAGTTTCGCTTTAGGGCCCAAGATTTTTAAACTTTTTTAGGATTTTCGAACGAAGCTGAATTTAATGGCGCAGAAATCTCCAACTCGCACGGGCTGCGAAAGTTGATATGGAGATGTTGGTGACACCAAGCGCTCCTTGTTAATAAGCATCTTTAGGACAACATTTATGAAAATCATTGCGTCAAGTTTACTTGGTTTAGTTTTCCTTGCACTTGTCAGCGTTTCTTCCATTGTTGGAGCGGCGGAATTTACCTGTGGGGCCGAGCAGTACAATTGTCTTTATGATTCTGTCGCGGCTGCCAATCAAACCACCGGCCCGGACACTATTCGTTTTTCTGCGGGAAGTCATATCACTTCCAGGTATGCGAGCTGCGCACCGGCCATTGTAGGCGATATCACTATTGTAGGCGCTGGTCGTGATAATACATCTCTTCTTGCACAAGCTTCCTGTGCTTTTTTCCATGTCAATGTCGGAAGCTCACTTACTCTGCGGGATATCGGAATTCACAACGGATATCTTGTGGGAACAACAGAGGCGACCGATACAGTGCGGCGTGGTGCAGCGGTTTATAACGAAGGACGTCTTCGTGTTGAGCGGAGCCTTTTCCAAGGCAATAGTGTTATCGAAAGTGCTGAACCTTTATCCGGTGGTGGTGCTGTTTATAACGCACCTAAAGCCAAAGCATATATAAGTGACGCAGAGTTTCTCTACAATTCTGTTGGATTGGAAAACATAGGTGGTGCGGCCATTCTAAATGAAGGCACCATGACGATAACTCGCAGTCACTTTCTTGGAAATTACGGTCGTGGTGGCATCATCACCAATGGCGTTCTCAGTGTTTCTCCCAAGGCTCCTCTTGTGATATCGGATTCTATTATCGAAAGCAATTCCGCCAGTACTGGAGTCAGAAACAATGCCAAACTTACTATCGAGCGTACAACTATAAAAGGCGGTGATGCAATTGAAGGCGGTGGAATTTATAACAATGGCGAGATGACCGTGCGGGAGAGTGCAATTCTTCGTAATAAAGCTATCAGAGGTGGCGGTGTTTACAGCGCAGCGGGTGCCAAGTCGACCTTCATCAACACGACCATTAGTTTGAATCACGCGAGAGGCAAAGCTGAAGGCAATGGAATCGGCGGTGGAATTTTCAATTACGGCGGAACTGTATATTTAGCGAATTCGACAATCGCCTCAAATACGTCCCAAGGTTTGGGTTCGGCAATTGCTGCAACTTCCGATGCTGAAGGTTCTGCCCATGTGTACACCAAGAATTCTTTAATCGTGGGACATTCAAATAATGTAGTGGATCAATCCTGTTACGATTTTGGTCCTAATGATTCGCAGAAATTATTTTTGGTCGAGAATAATCTCATCACTGAAGAGTCAAATTGCTACGCGCCTTCGAACTCCGACGTTATTGTAAAAGAAGCAACTACCTTCACTGAAGTCATCGGGCCTTTATCGGATTTTGGTGGGCCCACGCCGAATTATCCTTTGTTGCCCGGTAGCCCTGCGATAGATAAAGAAGGAAAGTTATGTACGGACTTCGACGGTATGCCGATTGTGATCGATCAGCGTGGCAATATCAGAACCGGTTGCGATAAAGGTGCAGTCGACTCTGTTGCCAAAATGGCTCCAGTACAGCTCAAAGTAAAATTGCCTGGCAATCCACCGGCTGTTCCGCTGAATTCAACCGGTAGTTTCGATGTTGCCATACTGTCTCGCGTCGATTCGAACAATCCGTTCCATCCTGTTTTTGAGGTGGACCGCAATTCACTTAGCTTGGGTGCAGCCAATGCCACACCTTACAGATTTATTAGCCAGGATGTTAATGGCGATAATATTGCCGACTTAGTGTTGAGATTTAAGATCAGTGATTCCGGTATTGCCTGTGGAGACTGGTCCATCAAGCTGCGCGGCGCTATGGTCGGGGGTATCAAATTTGTTTCCAGTACTGCAATTACAACCATCGGTTGCGAAGAACCTTAATCATTTTTTTGATAGGAAAAATTTGAAAAATTGAATAGCTAAAAAAACTGCAGAACAATGAGAGCGAATCATTCGGTAAAATGAATTCTCGTTGTTCTGTGCTTAAGGCTTCGATTTAGATGTCAGGATGTGTTTAAAATATTGAAGCGAATTTTTTTAATAAAAACAAATACAGATATCATCTACCTATTTTATATTTTATATTTTATATTTTATATTTTGAATTTTCCTGCATGCAATAAACCGCACTACAAATGCTAACGCATCGACCTCTTCCTGGTGTTGTTTCGCAATTTATCTAGAATTTTCGTAACTTAAGTTCACATCTCATGACGTCGAACTCGACTAAAAAATTCAATACTTAAAGGCGACGAATATCTTGGTTAGATCTATTTTGTAAACCAAAACTAATGGCGCTGCTTTTGTTATCTAGACTTGCCTTTGTCATCTTCAAGCGTTACAAGTCTTTAGCGATAGAACTCTAATATCGTCGGAGTAAATACTTGCCATTCATTTTTATCAGGAGCCGATTATGAAAATGCGCTGTAAGGAATCGTTCACGCAATATTTATCTACAAGCTGTCGTTTGATCACGATAATTTCGAAATTATCGACACTCCCTGCACTTTTAACCTGTCTTATTTTTTCATCTGCTCAAGCTGCTACACCCGCCTGTCAGGATATCTTTCAGAATGGATTGCAATCGAGTAGGGGGGACGGCTTCATCCGCTTTAATTACGACAGTCAGTTGATTAATCCATCGTCCAACACTCTTTTGGCTACTTACGTTGCAACAAATGTCTGGTCGTCCGTTAAAAGTTGCGGTGAGACTCACTGTACTCAAAGTGGTACTGCGGGGCCTCGCCTTTATGCAAACCCACTTAAGACAACTTCATCTGCTAATAGCGCTGTGGTTCCTGCTCATGCCAAAAAGACCTTGGGTCAAGCTAGTAATGAATTTTCGTCTGTGCGAATCGCTGAGTGGGCAACAGCAGAATTTTCAACGGCGCACAATGAATACATTATAGATACACTTGAACTGAGCCATAAAAGCACACTGCGATTACCTGCCGGTAGCTACTGGATAAAAACGCTCAAACTTGAAGTGGATGGAAAAATTGACGTGCTCGGTGAGGGGACTGTAACGCTTTTTGTCGAATCGCCCTTGACCTTGCCGCTCAACTTTAGAATTAACGAAGGCAGCAAAAACCCCGCGAAGTTTGCTATTTACTCCTATAGCGATCTTATCTTTTACGTGGGGAGTAAAACCTATGCTTTTACCCATGTTGAAAATTCGGCGACCTTAAACTACACCGCGTCGGTTGTGGGGGGCGTAATTGCAAGAAATCTGGAATTGCTGGCGCAAAGTCAGGTGAGGTATGACGCTCTTGCTGTGAAAGAACTCAACTTCAAAGACCTTTGCAAAAGCCTTTAAACCTTTTAATTTTTATTCCAGCAAATCAAGGAGTCCAGAATGAATCAGTTCATAAACGATTTACTTTACCCTCTTCGTGCAAAAGCTTTTGGCATTACTATTTTATTTTCCTTGCTCAGTAATTCAGTGATGGCGCAGCTTCCTTATTGCAGCGCGGTATTTCAAAACGGCGTACAAACTCACGGAACTTATCAAAATTTTATTAATTTTGGCTACAACGCAAAAATAACCAATGCATCTAGCCAACAACTGCGAGTGCCGGTGGTAAACGTCAATCAATGGTCACCAATGAAAAGCTGCGGTAACCAACATTGTTCTGCCGGTGGCAATCCCGTACCTAAACTATGGTTAGATCCTTTTCCTGGCCCTATATCGGCAATTGAATATCTTGTCCCCAGTGGGGAAAAAATGATCGTTGGAAATTACCATGACGATATAGGTAAATTGGAGCTCGAGGCCTATGCTGTCGGCGAACTTTTCTCGCGCGATGAACGCTATGTAATAGATAGACTGTTCATCGGCTTTAAAAGCACTTTGCGTCTACCCAAAGGAAATTATTATGTTCGTGATTTTCGTATGGAAGTGGAGAGCAGGATTGAAGTCATAGGTGAAGGCACGGTCAATCTTTTTGTTCAGAACAGTATTGATGTTCCCTTCAAAGCCCAGATAAATGCAAACACTAAAGATCCTTCGCGCCTCACCATCTATGATGAAAGTTCATCGAGTTATCATGAACTTAGCAAAACCTATGCATTTATTGTCACCGATAACGAATTAATTCTTGGTCACGGTGCAAAAATTTATGGGGGACTGGCAGGTCAGTATATTTACCTTGAAAGCGAAAGTGAAATAGTCTTTGACCCTGCAGCTGCTTCAAACATTTCTATCACTGATCTTTGTCGACGTGAAAACTCATCACCCGTTGTGCCTTCTCGTACAATTTCAATTGGATATGATCCTGCGGAAGTTAAAAATAATATTGCGCACATATATGCCAGTCTCGATTCGCGCGATGAATCTAACATTCCCATCGCTCGTGCTACGGTAAAAACCGCGTCGCGAGAATTTAATCCGGCGATAATTAATGGCATAGCAACTTACTTTGAAACCAAGTTGGAAATAGGTGATAACTATTTTACGGTCACTCTGGAAGATTTACATGGAAATAAATATTCCACTGATCTTTACATTCCATACTATCTCCTCCCGGAATTTCATAATGTCTCGCCTGTAAGCGGAGCAGTATTTTATACAAATGAAATTTTGGTGACAGGCGAGATAAAAACATCCTGGCCCTTTGAATTCCTTTTGTTGCAGCTGGATGGAGTGCTTCAGCCAATTGATTTCAGCGAAGAAGGTGTGGCAAAATTTTCCATAAGGAAAAAACTCCAATTAGGATGGCAGACCTTGGTTTTGAGAATTTTTTCTCCATCGGGCTTACCTGCAGAAAAGACGATTGAAGTAAAATATGCAACTATTCGCGCACCTTGATCGCATTAGTGCTATGCATAGGCTGAGAATTTAAACTTGGCTCACTATTGAACTGGTAATTAACAGAAAATTTGATCGGATTTAATTTTGTTAGGCGTGAAAAATAGTTTAATTTTCATGCCTAACAAATTGTATAGAGGAGTAATCAAGAAAACTTCGCTTTTTAGAAAATTCAACTTCTCGTGTTTTCGAAAGTTCTAGTCATTTAATGAATCAATTCCTTGCTCCTTGAGTTAAGCTGTTCCGCTGAATGCCCTTGCCAGACACTAACTTCTCCGACGACTTTAAAAGGATCTTTTGAACGATAGGACTTTGTCGGGTTGCCAGGAAATTTCCTATCCGTCAGATCAGGATCATCCTCAATAGACCCGGTTGCTTCTACCAAATAAATTCGTTCACGCCCTTCACCCACTGAAAGTTCAGCTCCCCAAATGGCGGCATCCAAAGTAGCTGTTAAAAATATATATTTGGCTTCGTTTCTTTTTCCAAAATTAGAATAAAAGCCAATTTTAACTCCAATTTTTAAATCGGCCTTGGTTCCATGGAAATAGGTTTGAGTAAAGGGAGTTGCGCCAGAAGGGTTTGTATTGCTCATAACTTATCCTGTACAGAAGGTATGCGGTATTTGAATTG
>CBHTVU010000112.1:0-12900 GCA_966096785.1 uncultured Gammaproteobacteria bacterium
AGACTAACCGCCATGTATTTACTACTGTTTGGATCAGACGTACTGGTGTAAAGACTATTATAATTACGAAGAGAAATTTGTACTGCGTCCGCCGAGCCAGAAAAATCAAGCCGCACACGTAGATAACGATAGCTCGCAAAGTCCACTCCATTTTTACCGTCTGAACTTAATGCCATGTTAAGTTCACAAGGAAAATAATGCTGTTGTTGCAATGGAAATGAACAGCGCCAACGGTGTTCACTTTGATTTACCCAAGCGGCTGCATTTTTACCATCAGGCAAGGTACCGGAGTAAAAGGAGGTCGTATATTGCGAGGATGGCCAAATCATTTGCTTTTTCTTGGGCAAATATTCGTGAATAACAAGTGCTACTACCGTAGCCAGAATTGCGCCTAACAACCAACGTTGAAGAGTGCTAAATACTAAATGGGGCCGCATGTTATTAGCGCGAGGAGGTAAATCATGCCTCAGCATTATTGAAATCCAGAATCAATGGGATGCTAAAAGTATAGGCAGGATTCAAAAAGATGCTAAAACCAGTTTCGATTACCTGGAGAGAAACCCACCTGTTAAGCGCAACATTCACTCATCAATGGCGCTTTAAACAGGTGAGTCAGGTAGGTGCAAACTAATTTTTTGTGGCGGCTTTTGATGATGTGTTTTTCTGTCTATCGCGCCAACGCGGCGGTCCGCTGTGTTCCGCCTCAAATGCCGCCAATTTTTCCTTCTGCTCTGGCGTCAGAATATTCAAAAATTCCCTATGTATTTTGATGCGGGTAACTTCTTGTTGCGCGAGGATGTTGGCAAGCTCCCCCGATAATTTATTCAGTGTAGCGTCGTCAGCATTTTGATCGCCAGCGGTGTCAAGAGCTTCACGGGCAGCTCGTAATTTTTTATGGGCTTCCTTCATAGCGGGTTCACGTGCGGCACGGGAAGCCTCTAAAGTCTGCTTCTGCGCGTCAGTTAAATCCAGAATTTGGAAAGGGATGCGTCCATGGTCCCGGGGGCCATGTTTCCAACCAGGATCACCCACCCCATCATCCACCCTGAAATGCTCATGAAATCCAGGTCCCTCATCGTCTTTAGGTTCATCCGCATGCGCGACTACGGCTACTATCAAGATACCGGTTGCCGCTATTGCAGCAGTAATTTGTTTAAATTTTTTCATCGTTAGACTCCACAATAATTGCTGAAAAAAGTCTGCAAATAAATATTTGCAGATGTATTCATTATGCGCTTCTCGTTGTAAATATCAGTAAATAAGCGTGCAAAGATTATGGAAGCTTTGTGCAAGAAAAAATGCTTTAGTATTGCGATTATTAACAACAACTGAATGCTAATTTATAAAATAGGTAACCAAATTTCTGTACCACCAATTCCTACATCTGGATCAAATTCTTCAGAATAACGTTCAAAAAAATGTATTGATTGCGGATTATGTTTTTTGTCAGATGCAGGTAGCCACTGGTCAAAAATATAATCAATAGTTTCTCTAATTTTTGAAATATGTTGTTCATGGGAAAACACTGCATATTTATGCGCAGGAACTATGAACGGGCTCAAGTCTGCAGCCAAATCTAGAAATTCGCTCACCTCACACCCGGCCATGTAATAAAAGGAACCATTGCTACTGTCATTACTTTTCACACACAAACCGTAAGCGACTTGACCAAGCCGACACGGAATGTGACCGATGTAAGGTGCAAATTTCTTCCATAACACCGGGATAGTTTGTGCGCTTTGCTCATTCAAAGGTTCGCGCAAACCTGCAATAAGCAAAGGTGGTAGCTCACGAAAGCGAGGTTTTTGCATGGGGATTACTCCATAATTTTAATCATTCGTTTTATGCAAATTGTGGATGAAAGCGTTCGTCTTTCGATGGCTCCAACTCACGAATGGGCCTTATTTCTACACACCCCAAACGCGCAGGGGGAATCTTACTCGCGATTTGAATAGCCTCATTTAAATCGCGAGCTTCTATTAAGTAAAATCCCGCCAATTGTTCTTTTGTTTCTGCAAAAGGCCCGTCAGTAACCATAGGTTTACCATCACGTACACGGACACTGGTTGCTGTAGTCACCGGGTGCAACGCATTACCACCAATCATGTAACCGCCACCGCGAAGATCTTCACCACAGGCAACGCATTCTTCGTTTAAAGACTTCCATTCAGCTTGCGACATAGCGTTAATTGTTTTCTCTTCATAATAAACCAGGCATAAATATTTCATTATTTGCGCTCCTTTTCGAGGCATAATTTTTTTAACGCAGACATTTTTATTTACCCAAGAATTACATTTTTTCAGGATAAATGTGATTCAAAATCCAGACATAGTCGTCAGGATCATTAAAACCGTTGGTGTAGAGAAACCCTAAATCCTGTGCTTGTGTTTGAGAGCTCCCTCCTGCAGCAATTGCTTTTTCAACCATTTCATCAACTTGCTGCGGGCTATCGCAATGCAAGCACAACAATAAAGCTGTAGCTTGTGAAGGGTTAGCAATGGGCTTAGGTGTGAATTGTTTAAAATGTTCTGTAGTTTGCAACATAATATTAATGTGTTCACTGATGCATATGCAGCAAGCTCCCTCACCGTGAAAAACTGGATGTTTTGTAAATCCGAGCGAAGAATAAAAAGCGATAGACTTGCCAAGATTTTTTACAGGAATATTAATAAAAATAGTATTCATGCTCATAGCAAACTCCAGCATATCAAGTGATTAAATCAACCTAAAATCGAGAGCGCTATTAGATGTGGCTTGGCTCCATATATGCAAGCTCCCAAAGATGTCCATCCAAATCTTCAAAGCCATGGCCATACATAAAGCCGTGGTCTTGTGGTTCATTATAAATTCGACCACCGGCCGCAACTGCTTTACGCACAATTTCATCTACTTCTGCACGGCTCTCAGCGGAGAGGCACACCAACACTTCGGTAGATTGTTTAGCGTCAACAATATCTTTAGGGGTGAAACCTTTGAAAAATGGCTCGGTTAGCAACATCGCGTAAATGGTATCGCTAATCACCATGCACGCCGCATTTTCGTTAGTGAATTGCGGATTGAAGCTATAACCCAGTTTTTCAAAAAATGCTTTAGATTTAGTGAGATCTTTAATAGGTAAGTTAACAAATATCTGCTTCGCCATAATTGCATCCTCTTAGCATTAACAGGTGTTAAATAAATTATTCTTTTTCAACCACAACAAGAGGTTTGAAACCACCGTAGGCCATGCGATTCATATCGAATGGCATATCTGAGTTATCTTGCAATCTCGGGTCCGCCATTACTGCAGCCATAATGCGGTCACGGTCCTCACGGGACGGATAAACCACCCAGGAAAAAGCTACGACTTCATCGTCTTTTGCTTCAGCGCATTTACGAAAAGACATTCCATCAGCACTAATATTGTCCTCAATGTTTTCCCAATAGGCTAAAGCGCCGTGCTCCATCCAAATGTCACCTGCTTTGATTGCCAGTGCTTTATAGGCCTCCACTTTGTCTTTAGGAATGGGCAGTAAAAAACCATCTACATATCGAGTCATTTAAATTACTCCTATCAAATTAAATAGATTTACCATCGTAAAATTGAACGGGAACACTTAGCGGATCTATATTTTCCAAACAGCGAATATTTATGGCAAAAGTGTCTACACCTTTGGGGTCTTTTGCTTCGCCAAAAGGTTGCACACCACATACACCGCAAAATTGATGTTTAATAACATGCTTGTTAAACATGTAAGTCGTAATATTTTCTTTGGGTGTTAAAAGCTTAAATTGCGTACTGGGTACAAACCACAGCAGCGTACCCTTACGCAAACATATGGAACAATTGCAGGCTAATGCGCTTTTAATTTCGCCCTCTGCCTCAAATTTAATATTGCCGCAGTGGCAACTACCTTGATATTTCATAAGAACCTCTCATTGATTAGTTTTATAAGCTTTCAGTAATTCAGAAATATTAATTTTACTCATCTGCACATGGCATCCATTACACACTAAGTGTTTATTGGAACAGGGTCAGGCATTAATTGGCCACATGTTGGAATGACTCCGTCAAACCAGCTACACATATCAGATTCGACATGAATGTTGTTAGACTACTAACTAGTCGTATTGGAGCTGTAGAAATCGACAGGAGAACCAAAAATATTTAAAAATTTTTCAAGATGGTCGTCAAATACCCAATTGCGCAATTTTTTCTTTCAGAAAGCGCTGCTCAGGTTCTTGCCGGGTGAGTTGTAAAGCCTGCTCATATGCAGCTTTAGCCTCGTCGACACGCCCCAACTGGCGATAAAAATCAGCCCGCGCAGCGTGTAATAAATAATAATCCTGTAAATCCCCCTGAACACTTATGGCCTCAATTTCGCGCAAACCTGCTTCAGCACCACCGTGCATAGCAAGGGCAACCGCACGGTTAAGAGCGACAACAGGAGACGGATTAATACGCCAAAGCAAGTCGTAAAGCCCAAGGATTTCAGCCCAATCCGTCACGGCATAGCTAGGTGCCTCAGCATGCACAGCCGCAATTGCCGCTTGTACCGAATAGACACCAAAACCGCCCATACCCAGAGCGCGCTGAATAAGTTGTGATGCATCGGCAATTTGCGCGTGATTCCATAAACTCCGATCCTGTTGTTCAAGCGTGATTAAATCCCCATCACTATTGACACGGGCTGCGCTGCGAGAATCTTGCACAAGCATAAGTCCCAGCAAACCCAATACTTCAGCTTGCGGAAGTAATTCAACGAGCAACTGCCCTAATCGTATAGCTTCCTGTGTGAGATGCAGACGTGTGAGTGATTCACCAGAAGATGCAGAATAGCCTTCATTAAATAAGAGGTAGATAACTTTAAGCACTGAACCAAGACGATCTGGTAACTCGTGGGGAGCTGGTACTTCATAAGGAATAGCGGCCTCGCGAATTTTATTTTTTGCGCGAACAATTCGCTGAGCTATGGTTGAAGGTGTTGCCAAAAACGCACGCGCAATTTCTTCCGTGGTTAAACCGCACACTTCGCGCAGGGTTAACGCAAGCTGCGCTTCTTGCGAAATACCCGGGTGACAACAGGTAAAAATCAATTTCAACTGGTCATCATCAATTGCTTCGTTTAACCAATCCTCGCTATCACTCACAGCCGCTTCAAGTTCTTCAGCTATACCTGAGAGCGATTTATTAAAAATCGCACGGCGACGCAAGTGATCAATCGCTTTAAATCGGCCGGCAGAAACCAACCAGGCGCGCGGATTATGTGGAATACCCGCACAGGGCCACTGCGCCAGCGCCGCCATAAATGCATCGTGCAATGCCTCTTCGGCTAAGTCAAAGTCGCGTAACAAGCGAATGAGTGTAGCCAGCACACGACGCGATTCGCGGCGATAAATTTCACTGATCTCACTGTTTAATGGGGTTGGTTTATCCAAGCGAGTTCTCTATTTTTCTGTGGGCGACGTAAAATCTGGTGTATCAGTATCAACTGAACCCGTTGCAATACTTTCACGCGCTAATTTGGCAAGTATTTGATAACGACGACGAATTTCCTCCATTTGGATATCATCCATATCTTCTACATCCAACAATATATTGTGTGCCCCTTTTGTTGCACGGATAAGTTCATCTAATTTCATTTGAATTGCTTCAGTATCACGATTTTGCGTGGTTTGAATTAAAAATACCATAAGGAATGTGACTATGGTGGTTGCGGTATTAATCACCAGTTGCCAGGTATCACTAAAATGAAAAATTGGCCCCGTAACAATCCAAATCACAATCGACGTTAGTGCCAATACAAAAACACCAGGATGACCACAAAATCGCGAGGTAGCTTTTGCAAAGTTGGAATAAGTAGGCGTTATTTTCATTTTTAGTTCGACTCCGTTGCGTAATAAATTCCATAAGGCGGTTTGGCAAAAAATGCCATAGCTTTTTCTATTCTTTCCTTTGGAATAATACTGGCTGCGGCTTGGTGATGGGCAATTGAAACCCACTCTTCGATGATAACTAACTGGCCAATATTTTCCGCACCTTTTAAAAGCTGGCAGTTAATGCAACCATCAGCGAGACTTACTTCTGCGACGACACTTTTTATAAACTCGAATAAATCGGCTTCGTGACCTTCGCCTGCTTCAAAATGATTGATGCGTATGATACTCATAAGTAACCTTGCCCTTTGGTGTTATAAATTCACGTGAAAACAGGTACAGCAATGGTGGAATATTTATTTTTAGAAGCCCACGAATCAAGCTGATTATCCAGGTAAATTTAATATTGCTTTTCGCTCGCTGGTGTAGTCCCACCATGGATGAGCTGGCTCTCCTTGCATAAATTTTACGACAGAAATAAATACATCTATAACACAGGGGTCATGGTGGGAATGGGTTATGTAACATAAATCGTCGTATAGCTTAAAAGCATCGCGTCCTACCAAATCTTCAGGTTTATCTATGCCAAGCAATTGCAAATCTGCTGCCATAGCTTTACCTATATTAGGTAGGTCTGTGAGAGTTCGAACCTTATCGCGATCAACTTTTTGTGGATTCATTAAAGTGCTCCAAATTATTCATCCACTTTATTGTGTCCAAGCTTGCCAAAGTGAGTGTAACGAAATCCACGAGGATATTTAAGACCAAAACCCAAAGCACGATCAAAACCAATATGGGCAATCCAGATGATAGCTAACCTGTCAACATCGGAAGACGATACGAAAAATCCGTAGGCAAATAACATTAGTGGCAATATATACGAATGAGCAATATTGTATGCAATTGCGCCCAAGGTAGGACTGTGAAAATAAGCTAGCCAGGTTAAGTCTGGCAGCAAAAATAGCAGAATAAAAAACCCCCAAGCAAAGCCCAGAAATTGATACGCCATTAATGCAAACAGAAAAATCGCCAGACCTTCCAATCGCAATAACCAACGCACATTTCCCGTAACGAAACCATTCTCAAATTTATTCATACCAGCTTTCTCTTGAATACTTGCGCAGTGATAGCGGCGCGAAAAATCGCTATATTACATGAGAAAATGAAATAGTGGATTTACAGCAACAAACACATCCGTTGCGATTGACTGTGAGAGAAAAGGAAGATTGAAAGAAACTCAGGAAGTTATGATTGGAATCGTAGAAACATCAACCTGAAACTTGATCTCAGGCTGATGTTCAGAAAGCTGTCAGACAGCTTTCTGCTGTAGGAAGGAGGGATTAAACGAACGTCGAGATATTAAAATACACACAAGACCTAGACCCAACAAAATAATTGAGGACGGCTCTGGAAGTTGTGCAACGTCCAAAGCGTATACATAGCCCGCCGCCGAATTGCTACCGAGTTTGATTTGACCTACGTCGTAGGCAAAATCCCAGTGAAAGCTTCCGTCGAAAAAGCTTCCCTCTTGAGTCGCAGGGTACATGTATGTCCTGGAAAGGTTAGCCCTCAACTCTTCCACAAAGTTACCAGCTGTATCAAATACATAGACCCCAAAACCATCGCCATTTAGGCTTTCTGTCTTCATGCCAAAAGATCGAGCAGGAGCATTAAAGTCTATCTGAAGCGCTTGATAGGTGTGAGGTTGCGTGCTTCCCAATATTTCAGGGTAAAGTCCAGTGCGTAGCTCCCAGGTTGCCGATTCGGACGAACCACCAAAATGTTGATGAGGCAAATACAAAGGACTACTCACTGAACTTCCCGATAGGCCTTCTTCACCGTTTAACCAGCTTAAGGTGGCGTTATCAGCCAATTGCGTCGTGTCGGAGCCAACACTGAAATCATCCGCATATATATAGGAGGCAAACGTGCTACTTGAAGATAAACAGAGAAGCGCTATCACTGCAATGTGTTTAATCATAAAGTTTTCCTTATCTGGTTGAATAAATTTCTAACTGAACAATGGTCTGCTTATTTTTAGAAGTCGTCCACTCTGTAATCGTTCTAAGTTAGCCTGCTCTTAAATATCGATCGAAATTAACATTTAATTAGGCGCATCTTAACTCATAGAAAATAAAAAGCCGTGAAAAAGCATCCACGTTGTTTGTGAGAAGAATCACTTTGGCTAAAGTGTAACTGCACCTACATCATTATTTGAACAATTAAAGACGACTTATCCTGCATTGCAAGTTTCGTTTTGTCCTGGCGGACTAAAAGGGGGCTAGGCAGAAATTATCGCGTTCCGATTAGAATCATATGAACCACCAACCAAATTTGTCCCCAGGTTGGTGGTTCAGAAGAACACTTAGGCAGCTGACGCTTCTGGTTTTGCAGACGAATTAACTGAACGCCGAACTTTCACCACACAGAAAAGCCCAATACCCAACAAAATTAAGGAAGATGGTTCAGGTACTTGTGTGACATCCAACGCGTATACGTAGCCCGCTGACGCGGAACTTCCTATTTTAATCTGACCCACGTCATAGGCGAAATCCCAGTGGAAATCTCCATCAAACAAGGGGTCATTATTTTTTGTTCGCTGATCTGTATGTTGAGCAAAGGCGTAAAGTTTTTCGACAAAATTGCCATCAGTACCAAAAAGATAAACTTCGAAACCATCTCCATTAGCGGTTTCCGCTTTCATACCAAACGACCGGGTCGGTGCATCGAAATCGATTTGCAAAGCTCCGTAGCTATATGAGTTAGGGCTTCCAAGCACTTCATTCGAAATTCCTGGAAAGGTATCGTGAGTTTCCGCCGTGGCAACCCCGCCGAAATGTTGATGGTAGAACGTACCCGAATCATGCACTTTGCTCAGCGATACATCGTTAGTACCGTTCAGCCAACTTAACGTCACAGTATCCGTTAAATGAGTCGTGTCTGAGCCAAGAGCAAAATCATCCGCATAGATGAATGAAGCGAAACCATTACTTGAAGATAAACAGAGGAGAGCTATCACTGCAATATATTTGATCATGGCGTTTTCCTTACATGAGTTAATGGATTCCTAACTGCACAATATTCTACTTTTCAAAATAAAGCGTCCAATATTTAATCGCCCTAAATTACCTTTTTCTTATATAGATAGAGGTGAATTTTAGCTTAAAAATATCTTATCTATTCTGGCCCATCAGCTCTGTAAAAAAATATTCGTTACCCCTGTGAAAAATTTCACACGAACAATACTTCTGATATTTGTGTCGTCGTTATCATCTTTTAATTGGTGGTGGGCTGATCTTTTCCTGTAATGCTAATTTTCTTTTAGTCAGTGACGTAGCCTCATGTTCAAGTGGATTTTCAGGCCAGGGATGACGTGGATATTTGCCGCGCATTTCTTTGCGCACTTCAGGGTATGCCTGCTGCCAAAATGTTTGCAGATTAGTAGTGATGGCAAGCGGGCTCCCATTGGGAGATAACAAATGAATTTTTAAGGGTAATTTTCCACCAGCCAATTGCAATTGTTCGCAACCAAAAAACTCTTGTAATTTGGCCGATACTTGCGGTACCCCTTCAGCAGAAAACTCAACCGTAACAGAACGTCCGCTAGGTAATTCAAATTTCTCAGGCAAGCATTGCGCAATCGCCGTGCAATTTTCATAACCTAAATAAAATTCCAACGCAGACTGCCAAGGTAGTTGATCAAGCTGAGTGCGCTCATTCAAAAATGGTTGCAACCATTGGTGTAGCGAATCGATTAACGCTGGTTCGCCAAGGTCTGGTAGATTCAACAATGCTTGCTGTTGAATAAAACGAGCGCGCTGTAATAAAAGTTCCGCGTTGCGGTTCCATTGCAATTGCATTAAACCTTTTTCACGTGCTGTCTCAGTTATTACGTCTATCAATAAACTTGGGATATTTTCCGTAGCGCATTTAGAAAAGACCTCATCAACGACTACCCCACCCATGCGCCATTGTGAATGATTTTGCCAGTTACCATTTTTAAAGATTAAACGAGTCGACTCGTGACTAAAACTGCGCTCTTCTTCCGAGGATAAATTCAACACTACACCAATACTCCTGTGCCCTTTTGCAGTGGGATCAATAACAGGAAATACGGCCCATTTGGAGTCTAGTTGCGATAATGAATCAACACTGATACCAGAATTTAAGCGGTAACGCCCCGACTCCTGTAAATACCCAATACGATCACTAAAAACACGCGCCAAGGCTTTACCACCAATTGCAGATTCAATTTTATTTGCAGGTATAACTTCGAGTTTTAATTTTTGCAACCAGCGCTTTTGCTGCTGTCGCCACTGCCTATTACGTTGTAATTCATGAGTCGCAGCGCTTAGCAATTCATACATGCTTGACGCGTCAGTTAAATCGAAATGTAAAGCTAGCGCCAGCAAGATTTCTGCTTCAGTAATGGTTTGATGTTGCGCCAATAAAAAGGCAGCAATGCGCGGATGCGTGCCCAACTCACTGACTTGTTTCCCCACAGTCGTTACGTTGTTTTTTTCATCCAATAACTGCATTTTCTGCAATTGCTGTTGTGCAAATGCTAATGCCAACCGGTTGGGCGCCTCCAGCCACGGTAATTGCTGCGAGGGAGTTCCCCAATGAGCCAGGCGCAATGCAAGCGGTAAATAATCTGTGGCGCGAATTTCCGGCAAATCAGCTGCCGCGAGCGGTTGATCTTGCGACCATAGACGGATGCAATGACCCGCTTGAACACGACCAGCACGACCACGACGTTGATCTGCACTTGCCTGACTGATACGAGACAAACGCAAACGTGTTAATCCTGTGCGTTGTTCGTAATCGGGGCGGCGCACCAAACCTGAATCTATAACCAGAGTGACATCTGCAATAGTTAATGAAGTTTCGGCAATATTAGTCGCCAGAATAATTCGTTTGCCGGACGCTGGATTAATTGCATTTTTTTGCTCAGTTTGAGGCACTCTACTGTGTAGACGATAAACAGCATGTTCTGGAAATCGCGTTTGAATCGCTTGCGCACATTTTTCAATTTCGCTCCACCCCGGCAAAAAAACCAGTGTGGTCGTCTGCTCGAAGTCTCCATGAGATGCAAGCGCACGTAAGACATGTTCTTCAATTTTCTCAGCGTAGGGGCTATTGGTTTTAGCAGGCAGGTACTGAGTCGTTACCGGAAAGCAACGACCTGGCGCAAACAATCGATGTTTTATTTGTTGTTGCAATTGAGGATCTGGTGTTGCGCTCATTAAAATCAGCTGCAGATCTTCACGCAGGATTTGCACTTCCTGCAACCATGCCCACGCGGTGTCCTGATTGGCAGATCGCTCATGAATTTCATCGAGCATGACACAGCCGATATTTTCCAACGCAGGATCTTGCAATAAATGTTGCAATAAAATACCAGGGGTCATCACCCAAATACGCGAATTACTACTTATACGATTGTCATAGGGAACTTGATACCCGACCGTCTCACCTACTTCATCGCCAACCAATTCTGCCAGACGTTGCGCTAAAGACTGAACAGCCAGCACTCGCGGCTGAACGAGAATTATTTTTTTATCATCCGCGATTTGGCTGAGCACCCAAAGTGGTGCGAGAGTAGATTTACCTGCTCCGGGTTCCGCTTCCAAAAGTAAAGTGCCTTTGGAGATTGCATGAAAAAATTCATCTCGTAATTCACTAAGTGGATATTGAGGTAAGCTTGATAAAAACTGTGCAGAGTTCACGTAATCATTCACAACAATCTTCTCGTTAAAATTCATAAGCGAGCTTTACACCCGCCGATAAATTACGACCACTCGCCGATTCAAACGCGCGGCCATTCGTTTGATTGACGATAACGGAACCTACATATTTTTTATCGGTAATGTTGGCAGATTTTATCCACCACTGAGTTTTCAACTCCCCTACACATTGAAATAAGCCCGATACAGCTATGTCAGCCGTTGTGTAAGACGGCGCTTTAATTTCATTGGTGTCACTAGTCGCTACTTCACTACGATGAACGACACTTAAACCAATTCGCAATAAATCATTAGAGAATGGCAGCCAATTTATTTGGGCATAGTGATTTAATGTTGCAACGCCGGGCAAATCAAGTGATGCAAATTGGCCTCGTGTGTATGTTGCGTCTAGATAATTTAATGCGATTCGAGCATCGAGGTTCGTGCTTAATGTAAAGTCACTGTTTAATTCAACTCCGTTACGTTTTGTTTCCGAGGCATTTAGGTAGGTAGTGCGGCCATCTTTGGAGCGATCGACTACAAGTTCATCGCGAGTTTTTATGCTAAAAGCAGTGAGCTCAACATTGACTTTTTCATAGTTAAAATCCAGCCCAATTTCTTGCTGGCGATTGGTTGCAGCGTCCAGACTACTATTAAAACCTTCATCATTATTTGTGTAAGCTAATTCAGTCAAGGTTGGAGTTTCAAAACCGCTACCCAAAGCTCCATGCACCGAAAAATGCTCATTGATTTTATAGCGCGTTGATAGCGTGGCGGAATTATGGTTGAAAGTTTTTTCACCACTGTCGTCAGCATTTTTTGTGGGAATAATAAAATAATCATCAACGGATAATTGTAAATGCGACTGGCGCGCACCCAGTAAAAAGCTCAACGCATTACTTGCTTGCCATTGCACTATCGCGTAGCCATCGCGATTATCCGCTTCACCGAGCTCGTCACGTCGCAAGTCACCTTGAATACCACTTTCATTAATATAACCTTTGCGGGTATCGTCCATGGATGACCATTCGCCGCCAAGAGTAAAACTTAACGGCCTCTCCATTAACTGCAGGTCCCATGTGTAATTGCCGTTACCGCCGCTAAATTGCCGATTTAAATCTACAACGCCGCCAGAATTAGCTAAGGCTACTTCATTCTGCGCATTATATTGCTGCACCAGAAATTGTTGGATGTGTCTGTCGCCTTGCCAAAGCGCAACTTGCCAACGTTGAGCACCTTCTTCTTGACGCAAACTAAATGCATGCTGTTGATGAGAAATTGTTTTGCGCGTATTAAAAAGTTCTGCACTGCTATTAG
>CBHTVU010000113.1:0-12812 GCA_966096785.1 uncultured Gammaproteobacteria bacterium
GAATTCGTAGTGCCTGTACCTGTATTTCCTGCAGCATCTGTGACACCGGTGTTAGCAAGTGTGATGACATTGGTTGCATCCGTGACACTAGCTGTAGGCGTTAAAGTTGCTGTCCATGTTATGCCGCCATCTCCAGAACTCACCGCACTCAGTGTTCCATTGGCAATACTTAAATCCGCATTGGCAAATCCAGTCACCGCTTCACTGAATGTAATGGTGACCAGCGACGTTTCACCTATAACCAGTGAGTTATCCGACACAACTAGCGAAGCGGTTGGGCGGGCAGTATCTATAGCGTAATTGTTAGAGTTTGTTGTGCCTGTTCCAGCATTGCCTGCTGCATCACTTACACCAGTGTTATCCAGAGTGATCAGGTTAGTGGCATCGGTAATACTAGCTGTTGGTGTCAATGTTGCTGTCCAGGTAATACCTCCATCACTGGAACTTACGGCGCTCAATGTTCCATTGGCAATGCTTAAATCCACATTGGCAAATCCAGTCACCGCTTCACTGAACGTGATGGTGACCAGTGAAGTTTCACCAGCAGACAGGGCTGTATCCGAAACAACTAATGAAGCTGTGGGGCGCTGGGTATCAATTGTGAAATTACCGGAATTGGTGGTGCCGCTTCCTGGTGTTGATGAGGCGGTGCTGCTGACACCAGTCATGTCAACAGTAAATACGTTTGTTGCATCGGTAATACTGGCTGTTGGTGTGAAGGTTGCTGTCCATGTGGTGCCGCCATCACTGGAACTTACGGCACTCAGTGATCCATTTGGAATAGTGATGTCCGCATTGGCAAAACCGGTAACTGCTGTCGAAAATGTAAATGTAACTGTAGAGGTCTCGCCTGCCTTGAGAGCAGAATCCGATAAGTTAATGCTGCTAAGTGTTGGTGTTACAGCTGCAGCCTCAAAGTTAAGGTCATCAAGGTTAAGAACCAGGTTTGCACCCGAAATAGTAAAACTATCTATGTATTGGAAATTAGCATTGCCAGAGAGATTTATATTTTGTTGCGTAACAAAAACACCGTTACTTGTATATCCCACAGGTGTGCCAGCAGTAACGCCGTTATAGGGAGTAATTGTTATTTGAGCATCTGCAATAGCGTCAATGCTGAGGCCGCTTAGTCGAAAAAAACTGTTATCAGATGCTGCTATTTTTACGCTTGAAATGCCATTTAAACCAACACTATCAAATAGTAAATAATAATCGGAACCATCATCCCCTAATGGTGAGAAACCATCGTTACTTGTAACTGTGCTGTAGGTGCTGTTTCCGGTGATTGTGTAGGTCACACCATCAGAGGTAAAGCTATTCGTGTTACTAAATGTTGCGCCACTATCGTCGTTGTAGTTTTCGTCGGCAGGAAGCGCATAAACACTTTGTATCGAGATCAAAAAAAATGCACAGATGAAAATTTGCCATTTGAAGTTTTTGGTTTTGTTGGAATTCATCCGCGACATAAAATTTCCTCGATAAGCTGGCATTTACAAAATCATTTAATCAAAAAATTTTTTGGATATTTAAAACGAGCGTGCGAACACGCTCACTGAACATCTGAAATTTAATTCCGCGACGGGAAAATACCTTCAGTAGCGATAATAAAATTCGTTCCAAGAAACGGATTACGAATAGCAACAGGCTGACTGCCACCGGCGGTTCCAATAACCGGATTAGCTGGTGTTAGCTGGCCTGTTACTGTTGCATTAAAAGGTGCAAGTGTTGTGTCAGCTGCTGTTGTGGCATACAAGGTTCCTGCGCGGCCTCCGGCAGCAATCGGACCAAGAACAGTGGTATTACCTGGTGCGGCTTGCGTTGTACCTGTGGTCGCAGCGGGGATACTAATTGGGCCAGTCAAACTTGCACTGAAAGGAGCGGATTGTGCAGTGTGGTTATGCATTGGCATTTGCAATACAGAAAGTGTGACATTTTCTGTACCCGCCACTTCACCCTGCACAATGGGTGTTAAACCCGGTCCATTACCCATACCTACGGAACTACGCCCACGATAATCAGGTAATGCAAATGTCGTTACACCATCACCACCAAAGGTGGTTCCTAATAAAGCAAATAACGCAGAATTTTGTGCAATTGACATTAATTGACCCGCACAGAAAGCCCAACCTCGCGGAGCATAATTAAAACCAACCATGCGGATTTCACCGAGAAACGGATCTGACATACTTCTTCTCCTTAATTACGTAATTGGAAATAACTTCAATACACAAACCGCTTTTGAATGGGCCAGTCGTAGACAATAATGTATGTCTTCAAGAAATCGCCTGATATCAAAAGCTCCCTGATCAAAAGATTGATACTTCGTTATCGAGTTAGGTAAGAAAGTTATTTATTAAGAAAACGACTGACTGAAAATATGTAACTATTAAAATTAAATAGTGATATAGCTACCTGGCATTCAAGGGAGAAATTTAGACGCAGAAATTTTTAAAAACATTTCTGTTCCATAAATTTATTCAGTCCGTGAATACTCGTTAGACTCGCCTCCAAAATACAAAATAAGGTATAGCAGAAGATTTTTACATTACGGCGCATAACATAATTTAAGCGCCATTTATTTTATTAGCGGCAAATGATGATTAATTTACGACCATACTAAAAGTTCATGCGTATCGGAAAAGCTGCTTATTACAAAGCCGAGCTTTTGATAAAGCCGTTTCGCGTTAATATTTTGACGATCAACTTGCAGACTTAGCGTACAAGATTTGGCCTCAGCCTGGACCTTTAACGCAGTGAGAATCGAGCGACCTATACCTCGCCCACGCCATTGTGGCGCAAGAATAAAATCGACAATGTGAACACTGGATGGCAAACGCGCTAACATAATTTTTCCAACAGGCACGGATTCCTTCGCGACAACCCAATGCTCTGCCTGCGGATACTGGTTGCTATAGCTGCGTTGCTGCAACTCGTATTGTTGCCGCAACAATTGAGTTAATTGCACGGGAGGTAGAGGTAATAAAGCAAGCTCAGGGCGCGCTGAGCAAAACAGTGATAATAAAAATGCGTCATCTTCCTGATCCGCCAATCGCAGACTACATTCAGGTGGTAGCACCCATTCATCCTTCATAAAAACCTCTTCTTATATTGTTGATCATGACTCAAAAAATTGTTTATAAGGCGATGAAAAAGCTTGCTGAATAAATACTTTATCAGCAGCAGAAAACCCCGCCTGTTTGACTTGAACATCATTTGAAAAAATAACATGGAGCGTTTTTGAGTGAAATTTTAAACGCAGTGAAAATCTTTCTGTATTTGGATGCAAGCTGAAGTGATGACATATTTCCTCCATTCCTGCTTCGTTTAAATATTTATAATCCACACGTAAAATTGCAGTCTTGTGTTGAATCCTGTTCATCTCACCCAATAAGGCCCCGAGCACCCCACTCCGCCAGGTCAATAATCTTGGCTCATGATTATCGCGACTAAACACAGGATGGACCTTTGCCAGACTTATATCCCCGGACATATGACGCCCCGCAGAACGCTGATGCGACGCAAGAATTTCTACCGGGTCTCGCACTAGAAAAATAACAGGTACCTGCGGGTATAGCTCGTTAATTATTTCCCAACGAAAAATATCCCAGGCATTCCATTTAATAATCATGTGTGAACGCGTGGGAAAGGCAGCAGCTTGTAAATTAATAGAGGTTCGAAGAAAATTTTTTTGTTGTGTTAGCGATAAATTATTATCCAATAACAATTCAGTCAGTAGTGGAGGTTCAGAGAAAACACAGGTGGAGTCCAACTCAGAAAGACAACCGGAAATAAGCGTGGACCCACAGCGCGACAAATGAAAAATAAATCCTGCGGGTTTAATATTTGCCACCTCGTCTGCCTGCAGTAACGCAAATTCCGATGAACTACAGGGTTGGATAATTTGATTTATTAGGTGTTGGCGACAACGGGAAATATATTCATCCTGAAAAGGTTCAGTGGCATGACCAAAAGGTATTAGCCAATTGAGCAGTTGTCGTTTCGGTTGATAACGGTAGGGCAACCAAATACCGCTTAAATTAATTGAAGTCGATTGAATTGGCATTTGATTCAGTAACGCAATTTCAGAAAGTAATTCACTGTCACTAAGGTTATGGCAATTCCAAAGTCCTTTTATGCGCAACAATAATTCGTTGAGTGAATCTGCTTTTTTGCAAAGGTCCAGCTGTTCCGCTGAGCCAATTAAGTTGCAATAAGATAAAAAATATTTACTCATTCTGTATTTCATCAGCTCCGGCGATTATTTGCTTACAGAGCCATTCATTGGCCACACAGTCAATCACCAGATTAATTCTGTCCTCATTCCCATCATTGTAAACTTCGTGGATCTGATCAGCATTGAAGTACCACAGTTCGCCAGCACGCATGGGAATAATTTTTTTATTCACATAAAAGCGCACGGAATCACTGGTGTGGATGGGCAAATGCAAGCGCGCCTCACCAAATTCAATGCTTAATTCGTGATCGCGATGGGGTTTAATTTCGGCGCCAGCTTTTAAACGCATCAAGCGCACAGCTTTAAGAGGACACTGCAAATAGGACAGCAGATTTTTAATATTCGGGCAAAGGTCCAACAATGGCAAATCTTCCCAGGTTTCAGCAGCCTCAATTGCAAAACTTTGTAGCACTGGATGTGAATTAATATGCTGGCGTTGGCAACGCAGAGGCATAACATCCCATCCACCACGGTAATCGCGGGTGTTTACGTGATCCACCCAAGACTGCGATAGCAAATTGAAAACGTCTGTTTGCAAGGCACCCACATTGTCAGTGCGGCACAAACGAGCAAAAGAAATAATCGAACGAGCGTTGGAAGCATTGAGTTGATCGGAAGCGTTGAGTTGACTTGAAAGCTGTTGAGCCCCCTGTTTTAGAGCCGATAATTCCATCTCGTTTACTCATCATTATTGTTCAATGTAAAACTTATAAAAGCACAATTAACAAAAATGGCAAGCCGACAAATGCAATTAGGGTTGAAACCAGCACCATGGCAGCAATTTCTTCCGGAGAACGGTTGTAGCGGAGTGCAAGCAAATAATTAAACACGGCTATAGGCATGGCCGATTGTAAAAGCACAACCGCGCGCGACACGCCAGTAAGACTCATTAATTCACACACTAAATAACCGAGCAGCAAACCACCAAAAACACGCGCCACACTAAAAGCAATACTACGTGTTAGAAACTGGATTTTTAAAGTCGCAAGTGAAACACCCAGGGCAATAGTCATTAACGGAATTGCTATACCACCGAGCAAATCCACTGTGTTACCAAGCCAGCGCGGAAGATTGGTGTGAGTGACCAATAAAATTACCGCTATTGCCATTGAATAAATAACGGGTTGTTTAGCAATCGATATAAAACGCTCGCGCCATCCGCCTTCAGTGACTAACGCCAACCCTACCGTAAATGTAGCAATCATCATCACCATGAAAGAACCCAGCGCCAGCGCCAGCCCGGTTTGACCGAATGCAAATAAACATAATGGCAAACCCATGTTGCCATTGTTTGGAAAAATTAACGGAGGAAGATAAGTTGCTATAGGCAGTTTTATCGCACGCAACCACAGGTAGCCAATCACGCCCATAGCCGTCATGACTATTGCAGTCGCAAGCGCAACACCGCCCATGACCTCAGGTTTAACATCTACCTTGGCCATGACTCCTATGATCAGACACGGAGTGCCTATATTCATCACAATGCGGGAAATAAATTCGGTGGGAAATTCCGTACCGCTTTTGCCCCATAGATAGCCTATTCCGGTTGAAATCATGATGGGAGCCAGAATGGCAAAAAGTTCGTTTAACATCGGAGAACTCTGGGAGAGAGTGAGGTGCGCAGTCTAGCAAAACTAACTTCGCTGCTGGCATCAATTTTAATGAGGGCTGAAAATAATGATCGAGAAAAGAAAAGCAGCTTAGGTGTCTAAGCCCATTGTGGATATAAAACTTTTCATAACCTCTATTACCATTACAGACGAGTTATCTTTTGGGGACGCCAGAGAGACCGCATTTGAAATTGAAATAAACTCTGCTTTAGTGGGACGAAACAAACCCATTTTCCAGGATGCAAAACTTCTGATTTCTATTTTTGAATGATTGATTTCTATAAGCCCTTTATGGCGACTGCTGGATAAAATGCGATCATAGGCACGCAAAACAGAATCTGTAGGCCCCTCAAGGCACTGCATAAAATTTCCATCCGCGTACAGCAAAACTCCTGTGATAGCTGTTGCTTTATTGAAAGCCCTCGCATCCACCAGCAGTGATTCAAGCTCAGCATCACTGAAAGGTTTCACTGCCGAGCTCACATAAATAATGGATAATAATTCAGCCATAAGGTGCCTGCTTTCTCTCAGGTTATCTAATTTGTGTTGCTATTCATGCAAATTATAGTCATCTTTAAGAAATACACTCGATATCGATTCCTTATCTTTAATAAACAGCGGTTCAAAAGTATTTATCGCGCCACATAAAAATAAAAACACGTGTGACAAAATAAAAAAGCCACCTGCGGGTGGCTTTTTCGTTCTCACTAAAAATTAATTGGATTTAATTGCCCAGACCGCTGTTCCATCGGACGACAAGCCGGTGAAAGTTATTTCAAATCGGCTACGAAACTGATTCCATTGTCGCGATATAAGACCGCGATAACTTGTGCCATTTAAAACAAAGGTCGCTGCGCGAGTATTTGTATCAAATGTCCAGCTCCCTGATTGCGCGCCGGAAATTCCGCCACCGCTCGCAAGTTGAATATTGCTTGATGATTTAATGGTGGCGGAAATATCTTTACCGTGATTTACCAATTGATAGGTTCCGGGCACTTCACTACTGGCCACAGCTTCTAATGCAGAGCGACTGCGATTTGGATTGTTCGCATCTATTTTCTCTGCATAACGTAAAGGCGATACAACTGGCCAACCATCGCTATTAAAGAAAAATTCATGAGTGCGCACTTCATGTTCTTCACCACGATTTGGAAAACGCGTGTGAAAAATTAAAAAATATTGGCCAGTGAATGCTTTGCGATAGGCTGAATTGTGCCCGGGTGATACATAACCCAATAAATTGTTGGTTCCAGAGAAAACATAATTACCCATTAATTTTACGCCGTGTGGTGCAAGACTATCGGTATCAAACAAGGGTAAATTTGGGTTAGATTTTACGTTACGCATATCCGTACCATTCGCATCATAGTAGGGACCATTTGGGTTTCTTGAGCGGGATACACGAATATTGTATCCACCAGTTGCCGTTAAACCACCAAAGCTGGCGAACATATAATAGTAATTTGTTTCAGGGCTATAAATGACGTAAGCACCTTCAATGGCGGAATGATTGCCGCCCATTAAATGTTTTCCATAACCCTGCCCGCTCAGCGGAAAACCAGTGGATGCATTTAATTGCATAATAAAAATGCCGCCAGAATAGGAACCGTAAATCATCCACAAGCGATTACTAGTGTCGTAAAAAACACTGGGGTCTACGGTATTAGGGTGCACAAGTGCGTTGTACACACTTCCATCCTCACTCGCCTGCCCCCACATACCAGAGCGCAAAATTAATCCATTATCGGAATAAGGCCCCTCAATTCTGGAGGCGGATGCAATGCCCAATGCCGAGCGCGGTGAGTCACCTTTACAGCCGTTGTAATACATTAAATAGCGACCATTCACATAGGCAACATCAGGTGCCCAGAGCGTGCTGGTTTGCGCCCAGGACAAAACTTCGGAAAGTTCGTTATTAACATTATTAAAAATGGGATTACTGGAATTCACTCCATCTGCTACACGAGTCCAGTTGGCCAGATCGTATGATTTCGCGACAGAAAGATGCGAACCAAATACGTAATATTGATTATTCGCAAATATTACCGACGGATCATGCACAGCAATATTAGTAAAAGTTGGCGCAATAAAATTGATAGGATTAGCGGGTAGATCACAATTCGCCGCCGTCAAATTTGCACCGGAAATGGTAATGCTGTCTATATTACCCAAGCCTTCACTACCGCTGGCTTGTAAACGAATTTTGTGCGTGCCTACATCCAGCGGAACACTGATGGTTCCGGAATTCGTCCAACTTGTCCATCCGCCGGTTGCGGGAAACGAAACACCTGAAAATAAAATATTACCGTCCACAATTAAATCAGCAGCTCGCGTTGTGGTTGATGCATAGCGCCACTTGAAATTGTAAGTACCTGTTGTTTTTACATTGATAGACCAATCAACTCCATTCCCCGTCGCATTTGTTGTGTTTGCGAAACCACTTCCACTGAAGCCGCTATTGTTGCTGTCAACGGTTCCATCAACAGCGCAGAATCCGGTTTGATTTTCTTCCAATAAAATAACAACGTCATTAGACGCTGAAGAAGTTGAGCTCGAGTTTGATGATGCAATTGAAGATGAAACTATTGAGGAGCGTGAAGAAGAAACCAAGGACGATATTGATGAAACTATAGAAGAGAGAGAAGAAACAATTGAAGAACGCGAAGACGATATTAGAGAGCTAGACGATGAAGGTTTCGATGAACTGCTTGAAACAATACTGGATGATAATGATGAAGTAACGCCATTACATAAGCTGCCGGTTATCACCGGTGTTTCAGCAGCGCCATTTTTTTCTACCTGAACACCAAATGTCGCACTTTGACCAGGTTGCAAATTACCATTCCAGCTAAGGCTGTTAGCCGTGTAAGGATTGCTACCGCTCACACTGGCATTCCATGAGCTGCTCAAACGATTATTTGTATATTGCCAGCTCACACTCCAACTGCTCACAGCACTGGTTCCACTATTGGTAAGGGTAATTTCACCCGTTAACCCACTCCCCCAATCATTTGTAACTTTGTATACACATGCAGCCATAGCGGATTGATTTACACATAGCAAACCAATACCCAGCAGCATCGTTCTTTTTAGGTTAAAAAAATTCATACTTTCCTCGCAATGGTATTCGATTATTTTTATTGGTATCTGAACATTTCTACCGTGCAAATAGAAAATTTACACAACATAAGTAGTGATTGAGGTTTATTTTTTTCAATTTTAGGTGCCAGAAATTCTGCCCCTGTAGCATCAAACCAAAACTAACGATGGAGATGGTAGAAATACACAATGAACCGGGAGCCGATTAATGCTGGTTACAATGAGATACCAAGTGAAATGCCGATCTACTGCTTTATATTTATTATTTTCCCTAGCGCGAGCTACTACAGTCATCCAAACCGTATTGCAATATTATCCTACAATATAAGTGTTTACACAGCAAACTGTATTTCCACGAACTCACCTTTCAGCGCGATCGTGTATAGCTCAGGGATTTTTGAAAAAATCATTTTCATATCGACTATTTTTTTAATTTTTAGCAAACGCATTTACTGCTCCGAGCAAAAAACAAATACCCACAAAAAACCAAACTGAACTTGCGACCAGGTGCCATGTTCCCAACAAACGTACTGGATAAAACAAGGGGAAATAATTACACCGCGCGCCAAACAAATTAACGATATAACAATCAATGCAGATTTCAACAGCGGAATTTTTCTGATAACCCCAGCGCCCGAAAACGCATAAGTAGCGCATGTAAACATTAGAATAGCTATTCCTATTGCTGCCATGGGTGCGAGGAGCGTCTTGGCGTTTGCCGATTCGATAATATATTGCGGTGCTCTTGCGAATCCGTACCACCCTACTCCACCGATGATCATTAACAAGTGCCAGGTAGCAGTTAACCCCGCAATAACACCCGCTGAAACTAAAAATTTTTCCAGTATGTTTAATTCCATTTGTACCTCAGGATTACAAATAATTAACGTCTCTATTACAAATTTGTACGGCTACCACTCTATCCGGATCGACTACATATGTCTTAGAACGAGGGATCTTTGTCATTTTCCAGCAACTATGCTTGGGCCATGATAGTCGCAACATCCATCAAGAGGATTTAGCTATGCCAGTCAGAGTTGCTATTAACGGTTATGGACGTATTGGTCGCAATACGCTACGAGCTTTTTATGAAGCCGGGAAAAAACACGATATTCAAATAATTGCCATTAATGACCTCGGCAGCGCAGAAATCAACGCGCACCTTACGCGCTTCGACACCACCCATGGCAAATTTCCCGGAACTGTTATTGTTGAACAAGACGCAATTATTGTTGAGGGTGATCGCATAAAAGTGTTGTCCGAACGCGACCCGGCAAAATTGCCGTGGAAAGAGCTCGACATAGATGTAGTGCTGGAATGTACCGGACGTTTCGCCACGCGAGATAAAGCGGCGGTCCATTTAACGGCCGGAGCAAAACGCGTTGTAATTTCTGCACCGGGTGGTAAAGAGGTGGATGCAACCATCGTTTACGGTGTGAACAATGAAATCTTGCGACCTGAGCACCGGGTAATTGCCATAGGCTCCTGCACCACTAATTGTTTGGGTACTATCGCCAAACCGCTCAACGATCATATAGGCATAGTGGCTGGCACCATGACCACAATCCACTCGGTCACCAACGATCAGGTGCTAACCGATGTGTATCATGAGGATGTACGCAGGGCGCGTTCAGCAATGGAATCCATGATCCCCACCAAAACCGGTGCGGCTTCTGCCATAGGTTTGGTACTGCCGGAGCTTGTAGGAAAGTTGGATGGATTTTCTATTCGCGTGCCCACTATAGATGTCTGTATGCTGGTATTGAGTTTTACCACGGCACGCTCAACATCCGTAGAGGAAATTAACAACTTGATGCATGAGGTCGCAAGTCATGGGCCTTTGGCGGGTTTGGTAAAAATCAATGAATTACCTTTGGTTTCAAGCGATTTTATTCACGATGACGCATCAGCAATTTTTGAATCAGCTATGACCAAAGTTATTGGCGGCTCCCACGCGACTGTTTATGCCTGGTATGACAATGAGTGGGGCTTTGCCAATCGTCTGTTGGATAATGCAGTCGCTTTTGGCAAATTACCCTTGTAGTTAAAACGTGCAGGTAAATTATGGCGCTCGATATAGGCTTCCTGGTCTATCCACAATTTCAGCTGCTGGATCTCAGCGGGCCGCTTGCTGCTTTTCAAGTTGCAGGGCGTATATCGGGCACCAATCCCTACCGTTTGCGTGTGGTGTCACCTGCAGGTGGACCTGTGACAAGTTCATCGGGAATTGAAATTCTCACCCAACCTATTGATGAATGTTTTTTCGATACTTTCATTGTGGTTGGTGGTGGCGAAACACCCACCTGCCCTGTAAAAGCCGCCGAGCTGGCGAGCATCGCCCAACTTTGCGCACCGCGCGCAAGGCGTATAGGTAGCGTGTGCACGGGCGCATTTATTCTCGCTGCTGCTGGGCTTCTCGACAACAAACGCGCGACCACTCATTGGCGTTACACAGCTGCACTTCAACGATTATTTCCGCGCGTTAAAATCGATAGTGATCGAATTTTTACCAAGGACGGGCACGTCTGGACATCTGCCGGAATCAGTGCCGGAATTGACGTTGCGCTGGCAATGATTGAAGAGGACCTGGGGTTGGAATTATCGCGCGCTGTTGCGCAGGACCTTGTGGTTTACCACCGTCGCCCTGGCGGGCAATCACAATTTTCTACATTACTGGAATTAGACCCTGAGTCTGATCGCATACGCGAAGCGCTGAGTTTCGCACGCGAAAATTTACATTTGAAATTAACCGTCGATCGTCTTGCAGAAATTGCATGCTTAAGCCCGCGTCAATTTTCGCGCGCATTTATGACAGAGACAGGAGAATCGCCTGCGAAAGCGGTAGAGCGTTTGCGCGCGGAAGCGGCGCGAGTATTAATTGAAACCAGCAGTGAACCTATCGAAGAAATCGCGCGCCAAGTAGGCTTCGCTGACCCGGAACGTATGCGACGAGCTTTCGTACGTTTGTTTGGCCAGCCTCCCCAGGGAATAAGACGAGCAGCGCGCGCGAGTTAATATTTAAAATGAAAATAAAAATTCGCATTCTTTTTTAAAAAAGAATTTTTAATTTGCTCTTGATCTCCGGCCCAATAAAAGCGCCAGTAGGCCAACAAAGGATAAAAATAATGAATCAGGTTCCGGAACATTTACCACTGCACGAGAGAGTCGCGCAAAATCCAATTGATAATAAACTTGTGAAAGATTATTTAGCTCTGGCCCCCATTGATCAACGCGGTAATTAGCCGTCTGAAAAATAATAAGGGACTGATCATCTAACTGATCCGCAGTAAACGTAAACTCCGTTACCTTGTCGTCAGCAGTCCAGTCCAATGCCGGAGGTGCAACTGAAATAAATAAAGCATTCATAACACCGTCAACAATGCTCTCATCATTAATATTAAATGCGTCAAGGGATGGTTCAGGGTTGTCGGAGTCTTCATTACTGAATCGAACATAATCCCGATTCAAACCTATGTTAGGCGCTACATAACCGGTTACGAAATCTGGGCTAGTGTTCAGAGTTCGATATTCCGACCAATAATCTGCGTCGTAAATATCGTAGGCATTTTCAACATCAAAGGTCAGAGAACCGCTGACATAATCTCCCATGGTGTAGCCTGGAGTATGTCGATCTGTGAGATAACCTGAGTATTCAAGGGTATAGGGAACAGAAAATGCGACAACAGGGAAAAATGTTAGGCTGATTACAAAGACTCGCAAATAATTAAACATTTTTGGCTCCCTTAAAAATTCGTATACTTGAGGGCAATCCTTCAACATCGTCACTAACATAGGCTTAGTAGTAAAGCTAGTCAATTGAAGTTGGTGAATCATCCATACCGTTTAAGCTTTAAAAATTTCGCGCCCAG
>CBHTVU010000114.1:0-12794 GCA_966096785.1 uncultured Gammaproteobacteria bacterium
AGCTATTTAATTTATGAATTGCTTAGCTGCAACAAATCCGCTTTTCTCAACATAAACACCCCATGACCACCACGTTCAAATTCAATCCATGTAAAAGGTAAATCGGGATAAGCCTCTTCAAGCGCAACCCAGGAGTTACCGACTTCGACTATCAATACACCATCCTCAGTTAAATGATCGCTGGCCTCTTGCAATAAACGACGAGTGAAATCCAAACCATCTTCACCGGAACCCAAACCAATCTCCGGTTCTGCGCGATATTCATCTGGCATATCCGCTAAATCCTCAGCATCTACATAAGGAGGATTGGAAACTATGAGATCAAATTTCTGACCCGCAAGATTTGCAAATAAATCCGACTGAATTGCGAACACACGGTCCTCTACGTTATGTTGCAGAATATTTTCCTCAGCAACTGCAAGCGCATCAAATGAAATATCGCTGAGCTGAATGTCCGCATCCGGGAATGCGTAAGCGCAGGCAATTCCAATACAGCCACTGCCCGTACATAAATCCAGAATATGCATTGGTTCATTGGTGAGCCAGGGTTGGAATTGCTTTTGAATGAGCTCAGCCATTGGTGAACGCGGCACGAGGACACGTTCATCGACCTTAAATGGTAAACCTGCAAACCAGGTTTGACCGGTGATATATGCGGCTGGAATTCTTTCTATAATACGACGCTGCAAATGATTAAAAACTTGCTCGCGCTCATTTGCTGTTAAACGCGCACTCAACCATTCATCTGCCAATGGCGGGTTAAGATGAATGGCGTGCAAAACCAAATGCTCTGCTTCATCCCAGGCATTGTCGGTACCGTGGCCAAAATAAAGTTTTGCAGCATTAAATTCGCTCACACCCCAACGAATAAAATCGCGGATGGTGAATAGCTCATCAATAATTGTCGTAGTCACTGCTGACATAGTCGGTAGCTCAATGAAAAATAAGAAGGCTTATTCTACCTAAATCAACAACATTTATTTAAAAGAATCTCAAATCGAGTTCGTCAGGGCCTTGGTTACAGGGTAAAATACGCGCCTGAATTAGCTGCGATCCACCGCAGCCATATTGTTATGAGGAATTTATGAAAGAACATTTTGCGAGCATTATTTCGAGCATAGGCGAAGACCTGAATCGCCCGGGCCTGCAGGATACGCCAGAGCGCGCCGCTAAAGCCTTTCAATTTTTAACTCGTGGCTACGGCCAAACTCTGGATGATGTTGTAAACGGTGCGCTTTTTCCATCAGATTCAAGTGAGATGATTTTGGTAAAAGACATTGAATTGTATTCAATGTGTGAGCACCACATGTTGCCGTTCATAGGTAAAGCGCATGTTGCCTACATTCCCACCGGAATGGTGGTAGGTTTATCCAAAGTCGCGCGAATTGTGGACATGTATGCGCGCCGCTTGCAAATTCAGGAGCAATTAACTACTCAAATTGCTGAATCCATACTGAAAATTACTGGCGCTAGCGGAGTCGGTGTTATTATCGAAGCAAAACATATGTGTATGATGATGCGCGGCGTAGAAAAGCAAAATTCATCTATGAAGACTTCTGCAATGCTGGGAAGCTTTAGAAGTAATCAGGCAACCAGAATGGAATTTTTATCCTTGGTGAATTAAGTTCGTTTCTTATTACAAATAATGGACGTTATAAAACCCACAGATTGATGACTAAGTTTAAGATCCATCTGAAAAATAGAGGAATTGTCATTATCTTATGAGCTTTATTAGGTCCATTTTTTAGCAAATGATTTTTTTTACTCTATTTATCACTCGCGGGCTCAGGTTCGCCAATTTTCACGATCTCCACACGCGCATTTCGATCCCCTCGCCCTGCAGGGGCCAAACTACCTACCCCAAACGTCTGGATTCGTTTCGCATCCACACCTGCGCTAACAAGTGCCGCTTTAATTTGTTCAGCATTTTTTTGCGATTCGCGCTGCTGTTGAGCAATACTTGTTGCCGAATAATCATGCCCCACGACAGCCAGGTTCAATTTTGGTTGCAAGCTTAGAAGACTGACTAACGCCTGAATATGGGCTTGTTTAATTTGTAAATGCAAACTACCTTGCGAATCTTTGCTGACAAAATCAGGAAACACGAAATAGCCATTCGTATTTAACAATTTATTCAGTGTTTCCGGGCTCGATGCTACACCAAATTCATTAGTGCCATTTGCATGCAAAATATCCAACTGCACATACGCACGTTTATTGCCGCGCATTACCGAATAGAGCACCACGTAAAAGGGTTTTTCATCTGCATTGGTAATTTCGTAAGCGCCATAAAACTGGTACTGATCTAATCCATAAAGTTGAATAATTTTAAAATGATTATTCGCCCAGCTATTACTGGTTCCGCAATCGCGCGCCTTACAATGAAAAAGCTCACGTAAATTGTATTTATCCAGTTGTTGCTTGAAAAATAGAAAGCCGGTTTCAGCATTGTGATCAGCAGGAAGCTCGTAAGTAAATCTTTCTAAATTTCCACTCAAATGCTGTGACCTGTCCACAATCCAGTTACTGTCTATTTTTTTATAGCTACCCAAGGCCAATAAAAAACTATTTTCCTGGCTAGTCGCGTGGAAAACTTCGCGCGCGTTGGGGTAAGCCTGTAACTTTAAATCGGCAGCCTGCGCTGAAATGCAGATACAAAACAAACCCAACCAATAAATTATATATTTCATTTAATTTCTATGCGCAAAAAATGGATTTAAGATATCTGCCACATTTGCCACTTCCTGCTCCATATGCAAATGATGAGCACCCGGTAAAATGGTAAAATTAATTTTCGGGTATCTTTTTACAGAATCAATATAATCGGGAAATAGCTTCGGCATCCCCTCCTCTCCCAGCACGAGGGATATAGGACAAGTAATCTGCGAAATAAAAGCGGCCATATGTTCCGGCAACAATTTTATGGCGGACGGCGCAAGCAGGCGCTGATCAGAACTCCAGTGATATCCCTGTTCGGACTGTTTTAAACCGCGCTCGGTCAACAATTTGGCGGCTTGATAACTGAGTGGAAACATTCCATTTTCACGCGCTTTTATAGCGCTTTCTATATCCGGGTATGAGGTTAGCTTTTTCCCCAAGCGAGCATTAATTCCATTAATAGAAGAAGCCAATTGCCGGGGCGCATCTTCACTGCGTATCGAGTCCGGTAATGCACCTTCAATCAATGCCAGATGGGAAATACGTTCAGGAAATGTGCCTGCAGCAAGCACGGAAATAATCGCCCCACGAGAATGCCCCAGTAACGCAAATTTCTTCCAACCTAAGTGTTCTGCAATCGCAAATATTTCGGGCACGTCTTCCCAAATATTATAAGGTGCAGATGATTTGCGATGGCCTGATTTGCCATGTCCGGCTAGATCCAGAGCGACAAGATAAACATTGCGCAGATGTGATGCCAATGTAAAAAAACTTGCAGAGTTATCCAACCATCCATGCAGTGCCAGTACAGGTAGATGCTCCGGATTACCCCACGCTTGTGCAGAAAATTGCAATCCATTCACATCAAACAATAATTCTTGCGGAGGTTGCACATGGAAGATCTTATTCATGGACGTGTCTTAACCAGCGCAAATCGCCGCAACCTGGTGCAACTATGTCGCATTCAACACATGCAAGAGAACTCGTGTCTACAGAATAAGTACCCAAAGGCTCGCCGCAAAAAATATCTAAAAATTTCCCTATAAAAGGTTGATGACTCACCAATAAAATTGAAACCAATTTACTTTTTTCCAGTGCATCAAACAAAACCCTGGGATCACTTTCCGGCACTATAAGATCTGTAGTCTTAATGGAAATATTTACGCGCTGTGAGGATAAAACATGCTGGGCTATAGTTGCAGTTTGTTGTGCCCGTACAAGCGGGCTGCTCCATATTTCGTCGAGTTGACGCAGATCAGCTTTGGAGTTGTTTACACTTGAAAGCACATCGGAGCGCCCTCTCTCTGTTAAATTTCGGGCCTCATCGGTTGTTTGTTGCGACTCAGCTTGTCCATGACGCAATACAAAAATTTGCATACTAGTTACCTGCTTCCTGTTAAGTGTCGCTAACTGCTAGGGCTTAGCATTTAGATCTTCATCAACCAAGGGCCAATCAGCAAAGGGAAATGGTTTTTCCTCACTAGCATAGGTCAAAAATTTTAAAGTATCGAAAATATAAACGGATAATTCATGACCAAATTTTCGCAATTGCGAATTATCCTCTCCGGTAATTAAAGAAAAAATAAATTGGGCAATAACGAGCATCCACATAACAATGCTGGCAACCTGCAATACAGCAGCAAATACCAGCATAAACAATAAGCGCAACCAATGTCTGCTGGAGGTAAGATTTGATTTAATATTTTCGCCGTTCACGCTTAAACTCCTAAATAATCCACGTCGGTACTTTGCTCACCCATCATTAAACCCCGGGCAACATCTGAAATGGATTTATGCTCAAACAAGATTCCGTGCAATCCAGATACTAAAGGCATATATACGCCAAGCTCATCAGCTTTTTGTTTCACTTGTTTCAAAGTGTTAACACCTTCTGCAACTTGCCCCAAACCGGCAACTACCTCGTCGAGATTTTTCCCTTGTCCCAACGCAAAACCGACCCGGTAATTTCTACTTAGGTCTGAGGTGCAGGTTAAAATCAAATCGCCCACACCAGCCAAACCTAAAAATGTCATAGGATTTGCACCCATCAAATGCGCAAAGCGCCCCATTTCCGCGAGGCTGCGGGTTAACAACATTGCCTGCGTGTTTTGTCCCGCTCCAAGGGCAGCGGCCATACCGCAAATAATAGCGTAGATATTTTTCAGAGCACCGCCCAGCTCAACACCGTAGCGATCATGATTTGAATACACGCGAAAGCTCGCTGAACACAATGTTTTCTGCACACAATCTATAACCCGCTCGTCGCTGCTCGCAATAACCGAACCCGTTTGCAACTGGCGAACAATTTCTTTCGCAAAATTAGGACCACTCAAAACCCCGATGGGATGATCAGGAAGTTCTTGCTCCAAAATTTGGCTCATAAGCGTGAAACCCTGAGGCTCTATTCCCTTGGCAGTGCTCACGACAATTGCATCTCTGCGTAAAAAGGGTTTTATCGCCTGGGTCACAGCACGAAATGAATGACTGGGAATAGATACGAAAATTAAATCGCTTTCGCTAATGGCCATTGCAAGGTTTGAGGTGACAACAAGATTATTTGCCAGTTTGTAGCCAGGTAAATACTCCACATTTTCACGCGCTTTTTCACAGCGCAACGCATTCGCTTCGGAGCGCATCCAGAGATAGGTTTTGTGATTGTTGTGGGCAATTATATTAGCAATCGCTGTGCCGAAGCTCCCGCCCCCGAGCACACTGACAGTCAAACCTGTAGTCATAATAAAAACCTGAGTAAAAATAATAAAAATTCACAATTTATAAACGGCAAAAAAGTACAAAATGGTTATAGAAAAAACAAAAATGTAACTTTTTTGCACAAATAACTTCACAAAAATTTTGTCCACATTTTCTGTGGATAACTTAGTGGATAGTTTTTGGGAAACGAGGTCAAACCCTTATAAAATCTGACCGACAGTTAAATTGATTAATTTTTAATCACACCAATAATATCTATATATTTCAATAAGTTATACTATTTTATAAGTCTATTTTTCGACATTATGTCGATTGTTTAATTAATTTGTTCAGTCGCTGAGCTAGGCATGGCAAATGTGCATAAAAAAGTTAGTGGTCATTAACCGTGAATCCTCGACAGAAGCAAAACTTTCGTATTGCAAGCTATATTCATCAAAATTTCATATTAAAAGTAGCGGTGAATTATTTATCTGGTGCTGAATATTATTCATGCTAGCTACGCTTAAAATGTCCGTATCCACCGTCTGCATAAAGTAATGGGGCGAAGCCTACATTCCCTTTATAAACTTGCTGGATATGAGCGATAACAATCTGATGGGTTCCATAACTTATGAACATGTCGGTCTCACAAAAAAATACGACCTGTGCATCAAGCAGATAAGGTGACACTTTATCGTAGTGCCAATCACCGAGACTAAACCTGTCCCGTCCAGGTTCGCGACCAGCACATAAATTAGAAATATCTTCGTGCTCAGTTCCCAATACATTCACAGAGAACTTACTACCTTGCGTGGAGAAGTATTCTTGTTGTGAGACAAGTTTGTTAATGCAAACCAATAAGGATGCTGGCTTATCCGACACAGATGTCACCGATGAGGCAGTCATTGCAAATTTTTCCTGGCCTATTCGCGCTGCGATCACACACACACCTGACGCCAGACTACGCATTCCAAGCTTCATTGCCTCACTTACTGGCTTATCGAGCATAAAACTTCCTCTAAAAAAGCACTTTCCGATAGAAAATTTAGCACTGCAAAAGACACATTCTGACAGAGACGGGCGGTGAAACAAACTAAACTATTTGGCGTGCTCAGCATTCGGCCAAGTTGTTTAGAAAACATCTAAACCCAAGAATAAACTGGATATTTTTTATTTTTTCGTTGACGAAGCCAGGGTGCATGGATATTATGCGCACCACTTGAAATGCACTGCATATTGAGTATTCGGAGTGTAGCGCAGTCCGGTAGCGCGTCTGCTTTGGGAGCAGAATGTCGGGGGTTCGAATCCCTCCACTCCGACCATAATTTAAGAACCAAAAACATTAAGTCCAGTACGCGCCCGTAGCTCAGCTGGATAGAGCACCCGCCTTCTAAGCGGGTGGTCGCAGGTTCGAGCCCTGCCGGGCGTACCATTCAAGGGTTATCAACCCATCTCTCTAAAGTTTTAAATCTACGGTGGCTGTAGCTCAGTTGGTAGAGCCCAGGATTGTGATTCCTGTTGTCGCGGGTTCGATCCCCGTCAGCCACCCCACTCCCTATACTTTCAATTCAAAAATCCTTAAAACCTCTTTTTAAAATATTTATCCAGTTTCTCAGATCAGAATTATGTGCTTTACGACATAATTACATTTCAAATTAATATTTGCGTGACAAAATTTTTATCTTTTATGCATATTCACGTTCCGAAATTTTTTTAGATGAAGTTTGCGACATCTATCGAGCAGGCGAATAAATTTTAAAAAGATTTAGACCAGCGAAGAAAAGGTGAATCAAGGCGCAGCTTTTAAAAATAATATGAGCTTGTCGCCTAAAAAAATTTCTTTGATCGATAATTAATCTTATAATTCACAAGCTTTTCGCCGTACCAAGAGCACCAATAACAATAAATGGCTTGGCGTTGTTTCTATGGAAAGCTATAAATCCCCTGAATTTAGCTGGCGTCACTATTCGGTCGATCCGTTCCGTTCATTTTTCAAATAACTGACGAGATTGAAAACCATGCTTAAAAAAATTCTTTTTACCAGTGCATTAATTGGCTGCGCATCCAGCGTATTTGCCGCGTCCAACCGCCCCGATGGTTTCATTACCATCTGTAAATCCGGGGAGACCTGTTATGTCAGTACAAGTACTAATGTTGCTTTCGGTGCTGCAGACCAGTTTACCTATAGAGTATTAAACGGTTCCTTTTCCTGTTCGATTGCGACATTTGGATCAGACCCTAATCCTTCAAAATCATCCAAAGAATGCTCCATTTCAAGTGCTAATAGTGGAAGCTCAACTCCAACCGCATCTGCTTACGCAAGCATCAGCCTAAACGCAAGTGCTGGAAACGGCAGCGCATCGCTCAGCTGGGGCAATCCAGGCGGGCTCACTGCACTTGAGATTTATCAGGACACAGATTCTGATCCAGCCGGACGCGTGCGTGTCGCCAGCTTAAGCACAAGCGCCACCAACTTCACTGCTTCCGGACTTAATAACGGCACAACTTATTATTTTTGGGTCAAGTATCGTTTAAACGATGGCAATTGGTATAACTCCAATGCGGCGTCTGTAAAACCAAGCAACGGTAGCAGCAGTGGCGGAATTACAGGCGCTACCTGTACGCCAAATGGATCTGTGAGTGTGAGCTCAACTATCAGAGTTAGTAGCGGAACCTATGACGGCGGATGCAAAGTCTTTAACGCTACGAGTGCATTGGGTGACGGCAGCCAAAACGAAGGGCAAAAGCCGGTGTTTATCGTAGAGAACGGTGCAACTCTCAAGAACGTTATTTTGGGTAGCAATGGCGCCGATGGTATCCACTTCTATGGCAGCGGTACTATCGACAATATTAAATGGACGAACGTTGGCGAAGACGCAATGACAGTGAAACAGTCTGGAACAATTAATATTAAAAACATCTCCGCGTTTGCTGGCAGCGATAAATTTTTCCAGGTTAACGCCGCTGCGACCATCAATATGTCCAACTGCGTTGTCGACACCATGGGTAAATTCCTCCGTCAAAATGGTGGAACAACCTTTAAGATCGGTGTAACTGTAGATAGTTGCCAAATCTCCAACATGAGTGAAGGTATTTTCCGTACCGACAGCTCCGTAAGCACCGCAAGAATTACCAATAGCCGCTTGAGAAATGCTGGCAGCATTTGTATTGGTAAATGGGCAAGCTGCACGAGCTCAGGTATTAGTTACTATTAATTTGTAATCGATGCATTAAGAGATCCTGAAACGCCGGCGCTCGCAAAGAGCGCCTGCGTTTTTTTATTTGATACCAATCTTCAGATGCCCTTTAGTTGCCGCTTAAGCGCCGCTGTGTGAAAATGCGCGCATATTTTTCCCTTCTTGAATCCTGGAGATGTCCGTGCCCGCATTAGTATTAGACGGCAAAGCCCTTGCTGCAAAAACCGAACAAGAATTATCGCAACGCGTCGCCAACCTTAAAAGCACTACTAATGGTCAAACACCTATTTTGGCAACAATTTTGGTAGGCGCTGATCCAGCTTCAGCAACCTATGTGAAAATGAAAGGCAACGCCTGCTCCCGCATCGGCATGGATTCTCTAAAAGTTGAATTACCATCGAGTACAACTACCGAAGAATTACTCGCCAAAATTAAAGAGTTAAATAACAACCCTAATGTTCACGGAATTTTGTTGCAGCATCCAGTTCCTGAGCAAATTGATGAACGCTTGTGCTTCGACGCAATTAGCGCAGAAAAAGATGTTGATGGCGTAACTTGTTTGGGTTTTGGTCGCATGAGTATGGGTGAAGAAGCCTACGGCTGTGCGACCCCGAAAGGAATTATGCGTTTGCTCGAAGCCTACAATATTGAGTTCGCGGGCAAACACGCAGTGGTTGTCGGGCGCAGCCCCATTTTGGGTAAACCTATGGCGATGATGTTGTTGAATGCAAACTGCACGGTTACCATTTGTCATTCACGCACAAAAAATCTTCCTGAATTAATTAAACAAGCTGATATTCTTGTCGGCGCTGTTGGCAAACCGGAATTTATTAAAGCGGATTGGATTAAAGACGGCGCTGTGGTAGTAGATGCAGGTTATCACCCCGGTGGTGTGGGTGATATTGAATTGGCACCATTGATTGATCGCGTTGCTGCCTACACACCAGTTCCCGGCGGCGTCGGTCCCATGACAATCAATACATTGATTTACCAAAGTGTTGATTCCGGTGAAAAGAAAATGAAAGCCGCGCAAAAATAAAATGCATTTTCGATTTAAACAGGCGCTTTATAGCGCCTGTTTTTATTTTAAGCCCGACGTTAACTTTATATGAACGATCAACTTGATATTATTTATCGCGATGAATTTTTAATAGCGATCAACAAGCCCAGCGGTTTGTTAGTGCATCGCAGTGAAATAGATCGTCATGAAACACGTTTTGCGATGCAAATGTTGCGCGATCAAATAGGTCAACATGTCTTTCCCGTACATCGTCTCGACAAACCAACGTCAGGCGTGCTGGTGTTTGCATTAAGTGCCGACATCGCAAGATTAATGGGTGAGATTTTTTCGTTACATCAATTACAGAAAACTTATATAGCGATAGTTCGTGGAATTGCGCAGGAATATGTATTGCTGGACTACCCGTTGATTGAAGAATTGGACAAGTACACGGATAAAAATGCTCGTGAGTCGGATGTAAAACCTGCCGTCTCTGAATTTTTTCGTCTTGCTGAAATTACTCTACCGTATGCAGTTGATAAGTATCCGGAGAGTCGTTATTCGCTAGTAAAGTGCGTTCCGCACACTGGGCGAAAACATCAGTTACGCCGTCATCTTAAACATATTAATCATCCCATTATCGGCGACGCAAAACATGGTAAAGGCAATCACAATCGATTTTTCCAAACTACCTTTAACGCACACAGGTTATTGTTAGCGGCTACGGAATTGACATTTAATCACCCAGTCACGGGAAGCGAAGTAAAATTAGTAGCGCCGCTTGATGACACCATGACGCAACTTATACAGCGTTTTAATTGGTACAATGCCCTACCCGCCAATTGGCTACAATCAGCTTAATCAACATTATGCGTCTTGATAAATTCATTGGAAATAATACCGAACTGAGCCGAACGCAAATTCATATTGCTATTAAACAGGGTTTGATATTGGTTAATGATGTTGTAGTGGATAAAACTAACTCACACATAGAAGAAACAGATAAAGTTAGTTTTAAAGGGCAACTTATAGAGACACGCAAAGCTCGCTATTTAATGCTTCACAAACCTGCAGGATACGTGTCAGCCAATAGCGACAGCGAGCATCCAACAGCATTAGATTTAATTGATCTACCCTTTAAAAATGAATTGCAAATTGTTGGCAGATTAGATGCAGACACCACAGGATTATTATTGTTAACGGATGATGGCCAGTGGAATCATAAAGTCACATCACCAAAACATATGCATACTAAATCCTACCTAGTGACAACGGCAGATCCCATTTCTGAATCTGCTACGAAAATTTTTGCAGAAGGAATTTTATTAAAAGGCGAAACCAAAGCCACGCGCCCTGCCGAACTTAACATTCTCGAATCACATAAAGCTCGGCTCAGCATTTGCGAAGGAAAATACCATCAGGTAAAGCGAATGTTTGCTGCAATTGGCAACCGGGTTATCGCTCTGCATCGCGAAAGAATTGGTGAAATATACCTGGACGATAATTTATTGCCAGGAAAATTTCGTGAACTAACTGCTAATGAAATTGCGAGTTTTGGAAATTAATAATGACAGATACTTCTACCCAGTGGCTAATTCAGCAAGTTATTCAGCACACAAGCACACGAAGCCTTTGGTTTTGTGACGAGAATGTTCTGAAGCATTTACCTGAAGCAAAAAACTGGCAAGAGAAACCCGCCTTTGTAACCAATCGATGGGACTTGGCCCAACACGCAAATCAATTGGGTTTTAGTGCAGAATTTCATGACTTTGATCTCAGCACTATTGCAGATGATAGTGTGGATAATATTTTTTATCGTATCTCCAAAGAAAAAGCTGTAGTTCACCATTTAATTAATCAAGCTCAACGCATATTGAAAACAGGTGGCATTCTTTGGATTAGCGGGCAGAAAAATGAAGGTATTAAAACCTACATTGAAAAAGCTTGCGCACTCTTTAATTACGCAAAAAATATTCAGAAAGATGGCGTAAGCTATTCGAGTCAGGTAGTTAAACGAAATCTTTGCGGAGAATGTTTAAATGATGAAAATTACCACCAGCTAAGAAATTGCCTAAATATTAATAACTCACCAGTATTAAGCAAGCCAGGACAATTTGGATGGAATAAGATCGATCAGGGCAGTGAATTTCTTATCACAGAAATTGGTCAGCAACTAACTACATCAACGAATGTTTTTGAGCATTGCCTGGACTTGGGCTGTGGGTATGGTTATCTAACAATTGCAAGTCGTGATTTTCCTATAAAAAATCGCACGCTCACGGATAATAACGCGGCTGCACTTATAACCGCGAAGGCAAATTGTGCTCAACTTGAAATTGTCGCCGATGTTATTCCCAGTGACGCTGGAGAGCAATTGCTAAATCATTTCGATTTAATTTTGTGCAACCCACCTTTTCATCAAGGTTTCAGTGTTGATGGTGATTTAACGGAAAAATTTTTACGAAATACAAAAAAATTGCTCACTGAAAATGGCGTCGCTTATTTTGTAGTCAATCAATTTATCCCGCTGGAAAAAAAGGCGTTGGACTTTTTTAAACACGTAAAATTAATTGCGAAAAATAAAAGTTTCAGCGTGTTCGAGCTACGAAAAACTAGTCAAGATATAGGCAATATGTAGCAAGGCTTTACATGCTGCAGACTTATTAACCAGACACAGCTATCTTTATGATTTTTTTGGAGAAAAGGGTTGACCAAGCATAACCGCCTCTATATTATGCGCACCACTTCCACGCAGGAAGTCACCGATCCGCCTTAGCTCAGTCGGTAGAGCAAATGACTGTTAATCATTGGGTCGCTGGTTCGAGTCCAGCAGGCGGAGCCAAATTAAAGTAGAAAAGGCTGCATGAAAATGCGGCCTTTTTTATGTGTGCAAGTTTTGTTATCGAAACGATGTTACAGCCTTTTATTTAGTCACATCCCTCTAACCCCTCGGCGGAGATTCCACCATGTTTAAAGTGAACGAGTATTTCAACGGCGCGGTTAAATCAATCGCCTTTCAAACCGAAACTTTGCCCGCCACTGTAGGTGTAATGGCAAAAGGCGAATACGAATTCGGTACCAGCCAAAAAGAATATATGACTGTAGTAAGTGGCAGCCTGACGGTTGTATTGCCAGGTAGTAGCGAAGCTGAAACCTATAAAGAAGGCCAAACCTTCATTGTAGAAGCTAACCAACGCTTCAAGGTGACAGCAGACGTAGAAACCTCTTACCTCTGCAAGTACGAATAA
>CBHTVU010000115.1:0-12762 GCA_966096785.1 uncultured Gammaproteobacteria bacterium
ATTGCCCAAGTCACCCTTCAGGACGTCATGTCCTGGACCACCTTTGAGAGTATCATTTCCGGAATCCGCATAGATAGTGTCATTTCCTCCTAAGCCATCAAGCAGATCATCGGTTAAATAACCATAAAGCGCGTTCGCACCGCTTGTGCCAATTAGAGGAATTTTGCTTAAAATATCAGTCAAACTCCAACGCGTACCATTAGTAAAAAGAATGGACTCAATACCATTCACTGAGCTCACTGGTCGCCCATTTACGTTCCAGTCAGATCTGCCGCTAAAAAAGTCAACAACAGTTATAGGGTTTGAATTTTTTACCTTAAGAATTAGATCATATTCTGTGCGAGACACGGTCACATCGGACGGCAGGATGCCAGATAAAAACTCTATTGTATCTTGCCCACCCTCCTCTGCAATAAGATCAGTTCCATCCCCAAGATTGAATCGATAAACATCGTCGCCCAAGCCACCTATTAGCTGATCACCACCAGTACCGCCAACCAATGTATCATTTCCAGAATAACTCCGAATCCAATCGTTACCTGCACCACCATTAATTGATTCAGCACCGGTAAAACCAAAAATATAATCGTCGTTAACTGTTCCTTTTTGAGACTCACTTAGAATCCGTTCCCAATCCCACTTTTCGTTATTGGAAAAATGAATGGCTTCGATAAAGCTGCTGGGACTTAACTCACCAATATCATTTGAAGAACCATAAATAGTAATAGAATTATTGTCATCAAATAATAAAACCAATGCACTATCTGATGCCCAATAAATTCGAGTTTGTGATGGTGTAATTTGGGGGCCCAACAAAATTTTATCTATTCCATCGGCATCTCCAATTGAATCCAAACCGTCACCTATATCAAACTCATAAGTATCATTACCCAAATCACCAAATAACACGTCATTGCCGCCGTGACCAATAATCGTATCGTTACCCGAACCACCTCTCAGGTCATTGGCCTCCTCATCGCCTTCTTTTAATTGCGGTTTAGTAAATTCATCAAAATCCCAGACATCACCATTGGCGAATTTAAAATATTCAATGTGCCCACCATTGTAGAAATCGGATTCAGGTAAGGCGCCGTTGACAATAATTAATTTATCGGAGGAGTTATTAAAAGTGACCTCCAAATCATTTCCATTTGGAGTAAGCATAGTTTGTTCCTTAGTTATGCCTGCCCCAAATAAAATCTGATCCTTACCGTAAGAATCTAAGATACGATCGACACCATCACCAGAGTTAAATTGATAGACATCGTTGCCAGACTCGTCATACAACAAATCGTTACCTGTGCCACCTTGATACATATCATCTGATTTACCGCCGCCGATTGTATCGTTGCCTGCCCCACCAATTAACGTATGCGCCAGCATACCTGGAGCATTAATAGTGTCATCACCACCCAGACCATTAATAATAGTGCTTTCTTTAGCCCCGATAATAAAATCGTCATTTTCTGAGGCTTGTACGGCCTTTTCCAATAATTTACTCATAGACCACTTCTCGCCACTGGAAAATTCGACGGTAGCGGATGATGACGGATTTGATAAACTCGCACCATAGAAATGATTTGAATCAAATTTAAAAATATCGAGAATATAAACTGTCGCAATCTTTGTTTTTATTTCTAAATTCCACTCATCTGTTTGTGGCAGATAGTAATCGTAAAGGACACCATCCTCTAAGCGGGACTCTGACCGACCTGAGATAATCCTTACACTCACATCCCCTGGAGCTACACCCTCTGCAAAAAGAATACGATCATTTTCACCAAAGCTTTTGATAAAATTTCCACCCTCGGGGGAAGGTGAGAAGACACTTCCTCTGAAACCACTTTCTTCCGTAATAAGGTAAGTGTCGCCACCCAAACCACCATCAAGGAAATTTAATCCCGCGCCTCCAACCAGAGTGTCGTTACCGCTACCTCCAGTAATGTCATCGTCGCCTTCGAGGCCGTTCAAGTAATAATTTTTAGAGTCTGATCGATGCAACTCATCCCAACTTGCTCCTCCTACCACAACGGTGGAGTTACCTGCAGTTTCAGCTATCTTTTGCTCGAGCTTCTGCGCGTCCCAAGTCTCTCCGTTAGCAAAAACTATATTCTCTATAGCGTAATTATTATCGTATACAGAACTACTTGAATTACCGAGGACCTCAATCATTTCTCCGTTGTTAAGCAAGAAATATAAATTTTTTGAATCTCGATAAACAATAAGATCATTAGAGGTAATTCCCGGTCCAAAATTAATGGTGTCATTACCGCCATTATCAATAATTTGGTCTACACCATTACCGCGATTGAAAATATAGGTATCATTCCCTAAACCACCTTTGAGTTCATCATTACCCTTACCACCACCAATCAAATCATCCCCGCTTGTACCTATAATGGAATCAGAGCTATCGCTACCTTTATAAATTTCACTTTTTATTCGCGCCGAATCCCAAACCGCACCGTTAGCAAAACGTACGAACTCAATAGCTTTAGTTGGCGTATCAGTCATGTGATTAATGACAACCTTTTGATCCCCAGGTAATAAAAATTCGGCAGCACCTCCGAAACCTGACCCTATTTGAACTTGCGATTCATCTATACCCACTCCAAATTCTATTGTGTCAGTTCCACTCCAATCGATAACGGTATCTACACCATCACCTAAATTGAAAACATAGGTATCATCACCAGCCCAACCAATTAAAGAGTCATTGCCACCTCCACTGGTCAAGGTATCGTTGGAGTCAAAACCCCACACCAAATCATCCCCACCAGTGGAGTTCATTATTTCTTGCTTGATACGTGTTAAATCCCATACGCTGTTGTCTGCAAACTGGATTTTACCTATAGCACCAGGCAATATTGCTCCAGTATTAGCGTCGAACATGTCAGCAACTACCACTCTGTCACCATTCGCACCAAAATCTATTACAAGGTTTTCATACCCAGCTTCATTTCTCCAAATTTTTACATCTTGTTGAGTGATATTTGTTCCTAATAAAATAGTATTGAATCCTGCTGAATCATAAATGACACCTCCTTCATCTCCTAAATTAAATACGTAGGTGTCATCACCCTGACCTCCATGCAACCCATCAAGCCCCTTACCACCAATTAAAGTATCATTGCCGGAGTCACCGATAAGATTGTCCCCCCCCGAAGTACCAATAATTGTTCTTCCTTTTATTGGTATTAATTGCTTTATCTGTATCTGCGTCCAAACGTTTGAATCTGCAAATACAACAGACTCGATAGAATTGGCCGTAAAATTTCCTGACGCATCAAATGCATTCGCAACAGCTATCGATCCTCCGTCGTTAAACGTAAATACTAAATTATTAGAATTATCGCGATCGACTTTGACTTGGGATACGGAAATACCTGAGCCCAACTTGATGCGGTCATAACCGAAGCTATCTGTAATCGTATCGTTACCATCACCGAGATTGTATTGATAGACATCATCACCACCCAATCCAATTAATTGGTCATTGCCTTTGTTGCCAATGATAGTTTCGGCAGAAAAAGTGCCTGTTATTGTTTCACTCGAACTAGAGCCAATTAGAGACTCTTTCAATATTTCCTGTTGAATACGATTAACATCCCACGTCGAACCGTCGGCAAATTTAATAAGCTCAACAGTATTTTCAATAGTATCGTTAATCAAATATTCATCGGGGATAATAAGATTAAAATGTTTTGAAGAACCGATAACTTTATTAGGTATTACTGAAGATGCATCAATTTCTGCATTGCCATAATCTGAACCACCGATCGCTCCCGTATCAATGTTAGATAAATCTAAAATAGTTTCTGCCAGGTTAAATCCATCGGCCTTAATATGAGCTTCAAAACTTTTAAGATCAATCCATTTTCCATCCATACCACCGTAAGCAAGGCTTACCGCAGCTAAAGATTGATCCAGAGTTTTGCCTGTTTTTAATTGATCAAATACATCAATGATCCCCTTACCACCTTGGGCTCGAATTTCTGAATCCAACAGTTTCACCGCAATGTAGCTAACGGAATAACCGGCACTTTGAGGGGGCGAACCTAAAGTAGTTTTAAATAACGCATTGAATTTATCCAAATCATTAATAATGCTCAGGTCACTAGTAACGCGTTCATCTGCACCTTGAATGAATTCCGCTGCACCTTCTGTAAACCACCCAGGCAACAAATTCATATTCATGTTGGTCGCCATAATGGCATGAACCATTTCGTGTGCGATAACACGATCATTATAGAAAGGACCTGTGCCGTTCCCGGAAGAATCTGCAAAATCATCCAGGTCGATAACCAACGCCAATTTGGTCGTAGTGTCTAACGGATCATAACCGGTCTCAGTTTCAACATACGCGGCCTCAGAGCCACCTTTACCACTATGCACAAATCTTAGAGCTATATCGCCACCGCCAACAAGCCCATAGTATTGTTCAATACGTGCTTCGGATTGAGCCATCCACCTGGTTTGTAATTCTTGAATAATTGTGGTGATTAATGGATCTACCGATGTTTGCGATGGCGCCGCAAACATATTTTTAACTGTAATGCTGCCACCATCACTTACCAAAAGAATTAAATCGTTGCCCTTAGCACGTGCAACCAGATTGCTTTGAGTAACACCTTGGGTAAACTCGATGCGATCAATACCTCCTTTATCGACAATAATGTCGTTGCCATCGCCAAATGCATATTGGTAGGTATCATTACCGACAAGTCCACTTAATTGGTCATTACCAGTAGTGCCGTTGAAAATATCCTTAGCAATTGTGCCAACAAGTTTATCGTCACTTTCTGTGCCTTGAATAAGTTGACCAGTTTCCTTAACCACTTCACTTTGTAGCCTGGTTAAATTCCACGTACTGTTGTCAGCAAATTTAATAGTCTCTATCGAATTGGCTGTAAAATTTCCTGACGAATCAAATGCATTAGTAACTACAATGCTGCCACCGTCCGAAAATCTTAAAATTAAATTATTGTAGCCATCACGAATTGCAGTAACTTGTGACTGTACAATGTTTGTACCCAGCTCGATAATGTCAGTGCCCTGCGTATCGGTGATAACATCATTACCATCACCTGACCCATATTGATAAACGTCATTCCCAGCACCACCGTATAATTGATCGTTACCCTTACCACCGCTTAACGTATCCGCTGTTTCAAATGCGCTAATTAGATCATCACCAGTCGTGTTCAATAATGCTTGCTGTTTAAGCGCGGTAATATCCCATGTAGTTCCATTGTAAAATTTTATAGATTGAATGGCGTTGGCTGAAGCAAGCGTGCCAGTCGTTGCATCAAACATATTCTTGACGGTAATAGCCTGCTCATCAGATATTTTTAAAATAAGATCTGCGCCAGAACGATTTACCTTGACGTCGCCAACCGCAATATTTTTATCAAACTCAATGGTGTTAGTACCGCCTTTCTCAGTGATGGTGTCATTACCATCACCTCGACGAATTAAATAGTTATCGTTGCCCTGGTCGCCCATTAAAACATCATCGCCCTTGCCACCAATAAAATTGGTTCCGTTCAAGTGGCCCGTAAGCGTGTCATTTACTAAACCGCCTGCCAGATAAACGTCGGCAGCAGATGCGGTTTGTGTAATGATGGATTGCGTTTTTGCGAGTATTAAATCCGCCAGAGTAATGGTGTTTTGATCTAGTGGTGCAATACCATTTAAAAAGTGATCATGGGTGATTGGAGAGTTTGCGGATGTAGTGTTTTGTGTGTCACTCACCAATTGTTCAACAGAATTACCAACGACAATTTTAATCGGCGCAGAACTTTGCGAACCAGTAACATACACTTGCAAGTTATTTTTGGTTGTTACCCACACACCACCATTACTCGACATTTCAAGCTTCAGATCACTTACACCCCCCGCACCTGCGAATGCCAGCGTGTTATCACCTTGAGTATTATCGACATAAACCAATTGGTTATTCACATTCGTTGTGGATGTGCCATTCGTGATTGAGGGCACTATGTTGTTTGAGGAGTTATTGGTGTTTTGGTTGGAATTATTAGTCGTGACGTATTGCACCACAAAATGTGTAGGCGCCGTGTTATAAACAGTATGGTCATCTAAAATATAGATATTTTTTCCAATGCCACCCGTACCTGTGTCCCCCAAACCCAGTACTAAAATATCATCGTCTTCGCCACCATCGAGGTAGTCGCTCTCCGGTGCGCCCGCTACCGAATCGTCACCTCCGTAGAGGTAGTCGTTTCCTTTACCGCCGAACAATTTGTCGGCGCCGGTGCCGCCATCCATGTAATCACTACCTGCATCGCCACTTAATTCGTCCGCTCCCTTGCCGCCGTAGAGCCAGTCGTTATCAGATTGTTGCGGATCTTCATTCTCGGTACCCCCCCAAAGAGTATCGTTTCCGTCACCACCATTAATAATGTCATCGCCGCCTTGGCCATTGAGTTTGTCATCTTCCGTTCCACCATCAATAACGTCGTTCCCATAACCGCCAAAGATAGTATCCAGATCTGCACCGCCGAATAAATAATCGCGTGCCATGCCACCCCATATGAAATCATTACCGGCATCACCAAATAAAGTTGAGCCCGTTAAATTTGCAAACTCTTTTAGGGTGTGACCCGCGGCAAGCTTAACGCTGCCACCTGCAAAATGAACGTTGTTTGAAATTGAATAAAAATCACCGTCAGATGTTTTTATATAGTCATAAGCTATTTGATAGCTGCCTGAAAAATCAATTTGCACGGCGCCACCACCGATGGAACTGCTCCCCTCTTGCACGCGGGCAATATATTTCACTCCAGCAACTGCTGAATCATATTCTTTGAATTCTTCGGTAAAGCCTTTCGTATAATCAATATGAAAATCATAGCCTGTGCTTTTATTTTCGATGGAGAAATCAATGTGTTGTTCCAGATCAGTGAGTATCTGGTCGCGTGTTAGTTTTGGGTGCACAGCTTGACCCGAGGAGCCTTGATAGCTGGGCACTGCCTCGACATTATCAATACCAAATGTGAATGCTATGCCTGAAGATAGAAAATCATCGCCTTCATCACCGTGCGCGATAGATCCTCCCTGGGTTGCAAAAATCCAGTCGTTACCTCCATCACCGTGGATCAAATCGGTGTCAGCACTACCTTCCGATTCAATTCCATCTAACAGCGCAGTAAAACCACCGGAAATATAATCATTACCTGCACCACCATTGATGCTGTCGTTTCCTTCACTGATACCAGTTATGAAATCTTTACCGTCGCCACCTGTTGAAGAGAAGGATGTGAATTCAAAAAGATCCACAGATGGATTGTCATCGCGTAGATTGGAAATGTTCAACACGTTGTCTGAACTAGTTCCGTTCACAACAGCTGGATTCGCTGATGCAGAAGGATCTGAGCCGTCCTTTAAGGTAAAGGTAAAGTTGGATTGAATATAATTTTTTATAGTCACGCTGTTGCCGGACGGAGTGATATTGAAACCGCTTTTAGTAACAGAAGAAATGAGTAAGGATTTAACGTCCCCTTCATCCATCAACACAGCTTCGATGGTTGGATTATCTACATCGTCGTAATAAATTTTGCTGTCTTTTACTTTTTCAGTTAGCGTTCCCAACGCTTTACCACTGACTTGCAAAATATTTGTTCCAGATGAATCTTTTATGATGTCTCGGCCGAATTGTCCAGTAAATGTATATGTGTCGGTGCCTTCACCACCAACTAATAAATCGTTACCTCTCTCTCCCACTAGCTCATCATTACCCACACCGCCATAAAGTTGGTCAGCACCATCGCCACCATAAAGTAAATCGTTGCCAGCTCCACCTTCTAAATAATCGTGACCTTCTTTGCCAGATAAATTATCTGCCTTTTTACCTCCGTAAAGCCTATCGTCGTAGTAACCGGCTTCTAAAGTATTTGCTCTTGTAGCACTTCCAAATTTAATGGTTTGTATACTCGTAGAGTTAGAAGACTTTGTTTCTGAAGTGATTGGAGAAGCGGATATTATTTTGTCCGAATAAATTATATCCTGACCTGTATTATTTGTTTTGGTGTCTGTAAGGTCATCAGCAATATTACGTGAAATTTGAGCACGAAGCATAGCTGCACGATCTTCGTACCAAATATTAGAAAAGTTGGCTTTACCATTGTTCCGATCTTCTTCACTCAAACCACTATCTGCATACCACATTTGGTAAAGATCTAAATCGAAGAACTTAAGGTCAGAATCTTTAGCATCTAAAACAAATGGCGTTAAATAATAAAGAGACAAAAATTGGCTATATTCCTTCTTAGCACGATTTGCATCACCAGACGCTTTTACAAAGCGAGCATTTCCAACGAGATATTTTAAATTTCCATTCGTAATTCTTTCACTCAAATCGTCTATATTGTTATAAAACTCATTACGTGCCTCAATATCATTTTTGTTTCCGATAGCTGTACTCTCAGCAAAGGAATCTCCGAGAAGTGTTCTACGCAGCCCATCTAACATATTTTCATATGTATCAACGGTAAGATTTGAGGATGCACGCATAATATCGGCCAGAATTCCATCCGCCCTATTCGTTTGTGATGGATCCAACTTTGAAAACAAATTTATGAGGTTTAAACCATCAAGGCCATTAATAACGCTGTGGTTATTTGACAGACCATCGAAAGGACCATGACCTACTTCTTGAGAAATATTTATAATTTTTCCCGGTTGAGCACCGCTAGTAAAATGAACCAAATCACCTTCAGCATCCACAGAAGTAATCTTAGAAGAGTCCACTTGAGAAAAGCCAAGATTAATCAAATTTCCCTGCCCATTCCCAATTAACAAACGGTTAATTCCGGGAGCATTTATAGTTACAACCTCACCGATGTTCGCCGGGAACATACTGGCAAATACGTAAGCAAGGTTCCCACCTAGACTATGCCCAGTCACATCTACAATTTCGTTTGGCAAGAGCTTACCTATGCCAACATCTTGTGATAATTTAGCGATCAGTATAGGCAAATCAGCGGGATTGGGTAGGAAAGTAAACATATTATAAAGCTGGGAAATTTCAGACATAGAATAATTTACGTACTGACCTGCAGGTGTTGTTAAAATTTTCCAATATCTATACAAATCAACTGCTTGACTGATTGCAAATCCGTGAGTTGAAATGTCCCCGCCATCAGCCCAAATAAAATCTTGGCCTATCTCTTCGCTACCACGAATTGCTAATACTTTTTTTCCTGCCTCATCTTGAAATACTACTGCCTGAAACCCTGATAAAAAACTGAAAGTAGGTGCGACCAAACTATAATTTTCCATAAACTCGTCTGCTTCTCGCTCACTAAAATCAGCTGCGATTAATGACGCTTTCATACCAACGTCTAACGAAAAATTTCCATAAGCTGCCTGACTTGTACTGATATATTTTGATAATATTTGAATATTTGAAATACTCATAAAAACTCCGTTTATTCTCAATAGAAAATTTTATTAAAAGCTTCGACCCATGCATCAAATTTTGCTGAGCGGTTCGTACACCCTTTCCAATCAGGTCCGCCCAATGCACCACCAAATGATGAATAATAAAAAATATCATATTCAGCCACGACTTTTTGATTAGTCAGATTTATTACTTCGTAACTAAATTTTTTAAGTCGCTTATTATTATCTACAAATTCAGAATTATTCTTCCATTCATACTTGACTGATGTTGATAAGTTCGATGCAATGACCGAGTAGGAATCATTTAAGGTTGGATTACCGCCTAAATAATTTAAATCGTAAAGATTACCGCTTCTCCTATCCGCATAACGAACAAATGCAACATTTTTTATTAGTGATGCGTCCCTAGCCTCGTACTTATCTTTCGCTAACCATCCAACATTTTTTTCCAATTTTTCATAAACATGTAAGCCACCCTCACTCGAACAATAACTTTTAAAACGAAAATAACCGTAAATATTAGATGCGAAAAAAAGTAGTAACACTACCGAAACACTTATTAAGAAAGTAACTCTTTTACTTGGTCGTTTCATATCGACTCCTTCAATTGAGTTTCTATTTACAAGATCAAAAAATGAATTTTAAAATCTATAAATTTTTTGTGGACTTTAAAAACTATAGATTGCAAATCTCTAAACAAAATTTTTAATATTGCATTTTCTGTTGTTATTATTTTCAAAAAAGGTGAAGATCAAATTATAAATAGGAAGATTGCCATCTCTTTTTAAGAACTGTTTTCGACTGTGGAAATCACTCGAAGATTGACTGGATTTTGAAATTGGGCCTAAGGTTTCTGTCACGTCTGATGGCGGACTCTTTAAACTTAAAATCCTACCTTGATATGCCTTAGTTAACTCCTCGCATAACGCCCCAGACTGTTCATCCAACCTTGAAACATCAAGATTACTAAATGGGCGAATCGGATAATGAATCTGTAAGCAGATGCGCCTAACAGGACATGACAACAGATTTAAAGAGGAGGTAAGAAAGCAAGGAATAATAGGTAATAAAAAATCAGTAAAAACCAAGAGATTTTTAGTTTTAATGCGAAAGATTAAAAATGTGAGTATTAAACTGAACATCAAAAATTCCGTTTGTCATCCGTTGTAGTTAAGCTGCCAAAGCAGTTTGCATCCATTTCCTGTGAGCCTTGCAGGAATTTATCAGATAGTTTTGCGGAGAGCGCTGATACTACCAAAAAGGCGCTAATTGTGAATAGATAAACGAGACTTTATTCCAAATTTGCCAACCAATGTCGCAAAAATCATCATTCCCAATAACCCCTCAAACGTTATAGGGAACAGCCAATCGGTTTTTAATTCCCGGTAATCCGGTTTAATAACCAGCGGGACCGGCACAATTCCACCGGAGATGAAACTGCAGTCTGCACAGTCGTGGCTGTAGGCTACGAGCTTGGAGCAAGTGCCTATAAGTTAATACCAGCACCGGGTATTACTGTTACGCGATACCCGGTCACTGTTCCTTAGTGAAAATATTAATGGGAAACAACCAGTAACGGCGGATTCACATCCGCATAACCTACCAGCGGTTTTGTCTCTGCCGATACCGGTGGAGCAAAGGACGCCATCGCCTGAACCATCGCATCTGCCTGAGCAGAGCTTGTGGTAGACGCAGACGTTTTTTGTAATGTGCTCGCTGTTACCGATTGGGTTATCACCGGCGCCTTGGCATAAGTGGGATCCGAATAATTCCCCGCTGCATCTTTCGCCACTGCACTGATCGTTTGCCCATTTACCATCGCCGTTGTTAAGGTAAATTGATAACCACCGGATGAACCAGCTTTTACATCACCCAATGCATTACCCGATGCGTCTTTGAAATACACACGACTGCTCGCTTCCGCTGTACCTGAAATAATTTTTCCGGTTGTGTCAAATTTTGCTACGGGAGCAGAAGGTGGTGTTTTATCCGGTGCGATTGCAGCTATCGGTGTCGAAAAATTACCCGCAGCATCTTTTGCAGTCACATTCACCGTTTCTTTATTTACCAGTGCTACTGACAGCGTAACGGAATACGAACCTGTCGAGTTCACAGTACCGGTACCTACCTCCAAACCACTAGAGTTTTTAACACTAATCGTTGCGCCTGCTTCCGCAGACCCGCTAACGATTTTACCGGCGGTATCAAACTTCGCTGACGTTAAAACGGGTGGCGTCGTATCAGTTGATAACAAGGGCGCTGTTGCATTCACAGGTGTTGATACATTCTTCGAAGCATCAGCGGCCGTTACGCTCACAACCTCTTTATTAATTAGTGCAGTCCCCAGTGTAATCGAATAGGTTCCTGACGATGTTGCTGTACCGCTACCAATTTCAGTACCACTTACATTTTTAATACTCACTGTGCTGCCCGCTTCTGCATTACCACTAACAATTTTACCTGTGGAATCAAAGTAAGCTGTAGGTTGAGAAGGTTTTGTTAAATCAGGTGCAGTTGCGTAGGTTAAATCCGAGTAATTACCTGCAGCATCTTTTGCAGTTGCATTAACTACTTCTTTATTAATTAATGCCGTTGCCAGAGTAAATTGATAAGTGCCTGACGAACTGACTTTCACATCCCCCAAGGCATTACCTGCAGCATCTTTAAAATAAACCCGGCTGCTCGCTTCCGCTGTACCGGAAATAATCTTTCCGGTAGTATCAAATTTTGCTGCAGGAGCTGAAGGTGGTGTTTTGTCTGGTGCAGTTGCTGCGACGGGTGATGAAATATTGCCTGCAGCATCTTTTGCAGTCACATTCACAGTTTCTTTATTTATCAGTGCTACTGACAGCGTAACGGAATAAGAACCTGATGAGTTCACGATACCGGTTCCAACCTCAGAGCCACTCGAATTTTTAACACTGATGGTTGCGCCTGCTTCTGCAGATCCGCTAACGATTTTACCGGCAGTATCAAACTTCGCTGACGTTAAAACGGGTGGCGTCGTATCAGTTGATAACAACGGCGCTGTTGCATTCACAGGTGTTGAAACATTCCCCGAAGCATCCATTGCCGTAACGGTCACAATTTCTTTATTGACTAAAGCTTTGGATAAAGTAATTGAATAATTACCGGATGAATTTGCTGTACCGCTTCCTATCTCAACCGAACTAGCATTTTTAATACTTACCGTGCTACCTGCTTCTGCACTACCGCTGACAATTTTACCTGTAGTGTCGAAGTAAGCTGAAGGTTGGGAAGGTTTTGTTAAATCAGGAGCAATAATTGTTTTTGGCAGCGATGCATTGCCTGTCGCATCTTCAGCGAACACATTTA
>CBHTVU010000116.1:0-12677 GCA_966096785.1 uncultured Gammaproteobacteria bacterium
ATTTCGGCAATCATCATTTTTTGGCCAAACCGCGGTTTTAAATTTTTGTTTTCCAAAAATTTACTGTAGGCACTTTGAATTTGCTTTTTGACCAAATCCGGTAACATCAATATAACTCAGATTTAATTTGCATTAGTTTTGGTTAATTTGCTGACAACGGGATTAGCGTATATCGACAAAGCAATATCGCGTTGCTCAGCTGGAATTTCATTTATGCGCGCTAAAAGCTCCGCTTTTTGCTCGCCCAATATTGACGGATCGTATGGAATATTTTTGTCCGTGTAATTAACAGCAGGTATCACACCATGCAAAATTTCGTAGGCTAAACAATTAGTCGCGTGCAGCACATAATTATCGACAATTTGACGATCAACTTCTGCAACCAATTGATCAGTGTCATCGTAGTGCCCATCCAAGACAGTACCAAAGGCAATATGTACATGACCTTTTTTGCCAGCTATACCCATGGCAATACTTTTTACATCCTCATGCTCTTCTTTTTGGTAACCGCCTAAATTGCGTTGATGATAAAGTTCACGTGCTTTGGCTGCGTCACAGGGGTCCAGCTCGTAAGAAATAGACACAGGTACAATACGCAACTCTTTAACGTATTCACTGAACTCCTGCGTTTTAGGTTTATTAATAGTGATCATTCCAAGAACGGCAGAATTGGTTTTATCAAAACCATCTTTAGCGCGACCTTCACGCTGCGCAATCCAGATACTGGAACTTTCGTTTGCAATCGAATGATGAATGTAAGCTGATAAATGTTTCGCTGCTTTTAACTTCTCACGCGGTGCTTTCGCTGAGCGATTAACAATAAAACTTTTATTCAAACGCATTAAATCTGATACGTAAGGCTTGGTTAGCAAATTGTCGCCAATGGCAATGCGCAAAGTATTGCAGTCGTTATGAAATAAACTCCAATTCACAAATGCAGGGTCCATCGCGATGTCGCGATGATTACTGATGAACAAATAAGATTGATGATGTTCAAAGGCATCTAACCCCGAAATTGTTACGGCAGTTGTCGTTTCCGCTATCATAGCGGACATGTAACGCTCCACAACTTCTTGAAAGCCGCGCACGTCATTTACGCCTGCAAGTTGTTGGGATAATTTTTTCTTAACCACCGGTTTAACGAGCCAGCCTAACCATTGAGCGAGACGTGGGAATTTTAAACGGGCTACTGCGTCCGTCAGCTCCGGATCGGAAAGAATACGGTCGATGGTAGGACGCACTTCAGCGTCGTAATAGGGGCGAATGTCGTCAAACTGGGTCATGTAGCTCACTTTACGAACAAAAATGAAACTCCACCGAGGCTCAATGCACAAACCTGGCCTTGGCGAAAATAGCCGCACAACATACCGAAAAGAGGTTGAAAATGCCACCAGCAAAACCCCGCCCACCTGAATCTGACTGTCCCTGCGGCAGCAAGAAAACATTGGGCAATTGCTGCCTCAAATATATTGACGGGACACTCCCAGCACCTACAGCCGAAGCACTTATGCGCTCGCGCTATACCGCACACGTATTGGTAGCCGTCGATTATCTCTGGCAAACCTGGAGCCCGGAAAACCGGATGAAATCCAGCAAGGAAGATATTGCGGCCTGGGCACGTAATTGCGAGTGGCTGGGCCTACAAATTCTTACAACTGAAGCAGGGGGAGAAAAAGATAATGAGGGGATTGTGAGCTTTATCGCTTTGTTTCGCCAAAATGGCCAATTACAACATCACCAGGAGACGTCCTTATTTAAAAAAACGATTGAGGGTTGGCAGTATATTGACCACAAACAATAGGTTTATGTCTGCGTGAGATACAGGCACCAATCAAGTGTGATCTAACCAGCGATGCACACAAATATTGGTTTACCCTCATTCTTTATAATCGACGCACGATTATCGGACGCTAAAATCAATTTTAGAGAATAAACTGCAGGCTGAAAAAAATCGGCTACACTCAGCTAAAAGCACTTATTAATCAACTTATCCAATAAAACTACTTACCATAAGTATTCCCAATATAGATGAAGATTCTCCTTGTAGAAGACAGCGCCACACTTCGTTACGCCATGCGCAATTACATTATTGAAGCTGGCCACACGCCGCTGATTGCACAAAGCGGTGAAGCTGCTCTGCAAATGCTTGAGACCACTCCAGTAGATATGATTATCATGGATGTGGAAATGCCGGGTCTGAATGGCTTTGAAACAACTCGATTAATTCGTGAGTGGCTTGGGGGGCATTGGATTCCCATCATTTTTGTTACAGGTCGAAATGAAGATGAAAGTTATCGCGAAGGCATTGATGCTGGTGGTGATGATTATTTAATAAAGCCGGTGAGTGCCATGATTATCAAGGCAAAAATCCGTGCCATGGAGCGCATTACCGAAATGCGTGACCAGTTGAACCATCTCAACGCCGAATTAGAGGCCTTAAGTCAATTAGATAGCTTGACGCAAATTTATAACCGCCGCACCTTCAACGAAATGGCCCAGCAGCATTGGTTACTTGCTGCACGCCAGCAAAAGCCCATCAGTGTGTTGATGATCGATGTAGATCATTTCAAACTTTATAATGATCACTATGGCCACCCTGCTGGCGACACCTGCTTGAAAAAAATTACGCAAGCCATTCGCGACTGCCTGAATCGCCCGATTGATTTGGTTGGTCGTTATGGCGGCGAAGAGTTTATTGTTTTGTTACCAGAGGCTGACAGCGTGGGTGCCATGCATGTTGCTCAATCAATCAATGCTGCGCTTGAAAAAATTGACCTGCGTCATGAAGTATCACCTACACACAAATGCGTGACTGTAAGCATTGGCGGTGCCAGTTGCACGCAAACGCTTTCTTACTCACTTGAGGAATTAATCAAGCGCGCAGACCGCACACTTTACAAAGCTAAACACAGCGGCCGCAATCGAGCCCTGGTAGATGATATTGCCGTACACAAAACAATTTTAGTCGTGGAGCAAGACACCGCAGCCACTAAAACATTACTGCAGATGCTCACCCCGCAATATAATATTTTATATACAGAAAACGCCGACGAGGCTTTGGATATTTGCCTGGATATTCACCCGGATGCAATTATTTTGGACGCTAATATTGCCGATGAAAATGGTGAACGCTTTTGTCGCCAGTTAGCGCGCAACTTGAAAACCAATGCAATTCCTATAGTGCTTACCTCCGAAACCAGCTGTAATTCAAGGCCTGTATCCGATTCCAGCATTGGTATTCGCGGCTGCCTTGAAAAGCCATTGCAAAAAGAATCGCTTTTACAAAAAATACAATTTTTAATTCACTAAATAATTTCTAATTTTTAGCAAAAAACCAGCTCATCGTTACAGGCGAGCTGGTTTTTTTATTGCTATATTTTTTGGCAGGTGTCGTTTATAGGCATCATCGTGATTTGCGTAGAAGCCAAAGACCTATGAAAATGCAGATGCAGATTGGAGAGAGCACAGCCAATAGCGGTGAAAAACCAAATACAATACTAGATGGACCGAAGAATCGTTGCGCAACAAAGAAAACTATACCGAACATTACACCGGTAAAAACTCGCTGGCCCATGGTTACACTGCGCAAAGGACCAAAAACAAATGAAATGGCAATGAGTACCAAACTTGCTGTTGCCAGTGGCTCCAATGCACGTTTCCAAAAGGCCAAACTGTAATCGTTATTTTCAATTTTTTGTTCGTGCAAGTAATTAGTGTAATAGTACAAACTTCGAATGGATAAGTTATCCGGGTCCAACACGAGAACGTTTAATAAATCCGGTGTCAAATGCGTATCCCATCTACGTGACACCATTTTTTCAACACGTGTTGTGTCTTTCTCTATATGAGTGATGGCCACATCTTCTTCCTGCCAATGATCACCCTGATATACCGCTTGCTTGGTAAAACTTGCCGACGTTAATTGGTAGTCATCATTCAATTGATATCGGCTTAAACCATACACAACACCGCTGGGTAAAACCGCATCGAAATGCATAAATTCGTTGGTTTCGTGATTCCATAATTTTTGTTGCGATTTAACACTATGCCCTACAGCAATCGCTTTTCGGTTAACCGCCATTTGCTCTGTATAAGGTGATACAAATTCACCAAGGCAAAATTGCAATACCATAAACAATATGGCCGGTCTCAATGCCATCCATACAATACGTTTGGTGGATACACCCGCAGCACGGATAGTTACTAATTCACTGGACGTAGCAAGCGCGCCTAAACCAGCAAGACATCCAATTAAACAGGAGAACGGTATCAGGATATTAAGATTGAAGGGTATGCGTAACAGCACATAAATAAATGCCTCAAACGCAGTGTAGTCACCGCGCAGCGAATTCAATTGTTCAATCAGAGAAAATATAAAAAATAGAGAAAGGAAAACGAGCAAGGTTAAGGCTATTGCGTTGAACACAGTGATGGAAATGTAACGGGTTATCTTACGCATGATTAATTTGTCCCACGGTGGACGTGCGTTTCGAACGCGTCAAATTATCCCAGTTAAATAATACCCACCCCAATGCCAGAAAGGCTGCATGAACTATCCATAACCCCGGGAAAATAGGCCATTTGCCCTGCTCCATTATGCCGCGCAAGGTACTCAGAAAAATAAAATAGAAAACAAATACTAGAAACGCAGGAAGCATTTTTAAATAGCGGCCCTGGCGCGGGTTTGTTCTACTGAATGTAACTGCAAGCAAAGTAACAATGAACACCATAACGGGGATAGACAGGCGCCACTGGAATGCGGTTCGCAATATCGGATCATTAGACGATAGTAATTCTGTGGTGGATTTTGCATCAGTTTCGTTTGTGTAGTCGCCACTTAAAATAACCGAAGGCATATATTGGCCGTAGGTTTCAAAACGGGTAATACGAAAATCGGCGCTACCTGGTCTGCCTTTATATTGATATCCATTGCGTAGCAGCAAATAGCGCTGCCCATATTCGGGGTTCTCAGCTTGCTCACCGTGACGCGCCAACATTATTGTAGGGGCTGATTGTGTGTCGCCATCGCGCGCAATAAAAACATCGTTTAACCGCGTATGATTCTCAACAATTTCTTGTACATAGGTAACTGTTTGGCCTTGGCCAATATTTTGGAATCGCCCGGCATTTAAAATATCAAATTCACTTCGATTACGCTGTTCATCCAATATTTTTGCGTAGCGTTCAGAGCCCACTGGCCCTAGCCAAAAAGTAAACAGCGCGACTAAAATTGCTATTACCGCTGCCGGTGCCAATGTAATTGCCAATAATTGCCGTTCACTTAAACCGCAGGCAAAGAGCACTACCATTTCACTTTCCATGTAGAGTCGACCGTATGCCAATAATATTGCAATATAAAAGCCGAGCGGAAGAATTACCTGTACAAAACCGGGCATACGATAGGCTATCATTTCAAAAAGTACATTGACCGCGTATTTACCTGCCGCCGCATCCGCGAGTAAATTCACAAATCGATTACTTAAAAAAATCAATAAAAGCGCAAAGCACACCGCAAAGGTGTTAATCAAAACTTCCTTACTGAGATAGCGAAAAATAATCACGCAGTGTTCCCCAAAAATTCTTTGCAAAAATATATATTTTGCTTAATTTTTAGCCTGTCGAATAAAAATATCAGGTCTCAGTGGCACCCTTGTGCGCAGGCAGAGCACGCGAGCCAAAAGCCACTAAACACAGGCGATAAAAGTGTGGCATTATCACGTACCTGCACGGCTTTGTCTTGAGACTTTTGTGTTTAAAGCCAACGAATCATCTACACGCCTTAATTAAGGAACTTCCCATGCAAATTACAACTAAAATTTTGGATGCAGTTAAACAGTCCACTCAATGCCTGGTGGTCGCCGCATTCGAAGGCGGTAAATTATCGACAGCAGCGAGTGCAATTAATGCTGCTGATGCCGGGCATCTGGAGACACTCCTGAAACGCGAAAAGTTCGATGGCAAGACCGCACAATCACTTTTGTTGTTAAATCCTCAGGGTATTTCTGCGGAACGCCTGTTGGTTATCGGCTTCGGTGCATTGGATAAACAAGGCAACCTTAATCCGGAAAATTTCCGCAAAGCTTTGCAAAAAATTCCCGACACACTCAAATCAACACCCTGTAATGAAATCAGTATCAATCTCGCAGACCTAAGCCCTGGTGAAAAAGATGCCGAATGGCAGGCTCGCCAAGCCGTGGAAATTCTGATTGCCAGTCAGGACCGCGCGGATAGCTTGAAAAGCAAGCCAGCCGAACCGAGTTTTGTGCTGAATAAATTAACCTTGGGCTTTTCAAAAACCGATATTTCAGGTGCAAGCAAGGGTGTCAAAATAGGTCAGGCAATTGCTAAAGGCGTCAGCTTTGCACGCACTTTAGGGAATCTTCCAGGCAACATCTGTACGCCGACGTACCTGGCAAGCGAAGCCAAAAAATTAGCGCGGGGTCAAACTCTACTCGGCGTAAAAGTGTTAGAAGAAAAGGCCATGCAGGAATTAGGCATGGGTTCCTTATTATCGGTTTCTGCAGGAAGCGATCAACCCGCTAAATTAATTATCCTGGAATACAAAGGCGGCAATAAAAAAGATGCGCCTATAGCTCTGGTCGGAAAAGGCATCACGTTTGATACAGGCGGCATCAGCTTGAAGCCTGGCGCAAACATGGACGAAATGAAATTCGACATGTGCGGAGCGGCCAGTGTCCTGGGAACATTTAAAACGCTGGTTGAGCTGCAACCTGCATTAAATGTGGTTGGCGTTATCGCCGCCAGTGAGAATATGCCCAACGGCAAGGCAACTAAACCGGGCGACATAGTGACTTCAATGGCAGGCCTGACTATTGAAGTGCTCAACACCGATGCGGAGGGACGCTTGGTATTGTGTGATGCCCTTACCTACACCGAACGTTTCAAACCCAAAGCCGTGATAGATATAGCTACGCTGACCGGTGCCTGCGTAGTTGCCTTGGGAAATCACGCGAGCGGACTTTTCAGCAACAACGATGCGCTCACACAAGCCATTTTGAAAGCCGGACAAGCTGCTCACGATCGTGCCTGGCAAATGCCATTGTGGGATGACTACCAAAAACAATTGGATAGTAACTTCGCAGACATCGCCAATATTGGCGGACCCGCCGGTGGGAGCATTACCGCGGCCTGCTTCCTATCCCGATTCACCAAAAACTTTGCTTGGGCGCATTTGGATATCGCCGGCACCGCATGGCTATCGGGTGCGGCCAAAGGCGCGACCGGTCGTCCCGTACCTTTATTGGTTCAATATCTACTCGACTCCCAGTAACCAATAGCTACAGCGGTATTCAATTCTCACATGACGCAAATTGATTTTCATATACTGCAGGAAACCAGCGTGGAAGCGCGCTGGTTGTATGCGTGTCGCTTTATTGAAAAAGTCGAGCGAATGGGTCATCACATACTGGTGGCGGTTGATACTTTGGAAGAGGCGCAAGAACTGGATGACTTGCTGTGGAGTTTTAAACCTGAAAGCTTTATAGCCCACCAGATTTTGGGCGGCAATGAAGAAGCAAAAGTTGAAATTACTTACCATTTGAATGTCCCCGCTGAGTATGCGAATGCCAGTACACACCAGGATGTTTTAATTAATCTCTGCAGTCAGGTACCAGAGTATTTCAGCCGCTTTGCGCGCCTGGCTGAAATTGTGATTCAAGATCCAAAAATTTTAGAAAACACCCGTGAGCACTATAGATTTTACAAGCAGCGCGGTTATGCTATTACCCAGCATCAACGTTAATCACAATAAATCCAACAAAAGTATTTGAGGCTATTTATGGGCGAGAATAAAACCAAAACAAAAGCAGCCATGCTTGATGAATTGGAATCCATAAAAGGTCTACTTTTGGAAGAAGACGACATTCCTATCTTGCAGGAAGTGATTGAAAATAAACGAGCGCCTGAGACCCAGACGCTTAAATCACCACCGCAACATCCAGAATCCAGGACAGCCCCCAAAATTACACCCGACGTAAAAACAATTTATGAAGAACAACAGGATTTTTTTAATTCATCAACTCCCACTGACGCGGACACAGCCCTACCCGCTGACCATGACCGGGAATTGTTAGATACACTCGGTGAGCTTGAAAAACATACCGCAGAAGTTACCGCAAATAAATTTTTAGCGGATAAAATAGCGAACCGTTCCAGCTTGGCTAAAGCGACAGGTGAAAACCCTTTTTTACCCGAACACATTCGGGCGAGATTGCACGGCAATAATCCACCTCCATTATTTGAAGCAGAAACAGCGCGCAAAATTGCAACTACCAATACACCTACACGTCAACTGGGAAGTATTTTTTCTGCAAGCATGGCTAACACCAGTGTTGATAAAGTCAGTAGCCATCACCGCGATATCATCGATAGCATCGTCGAAAAAATGATGCCCGAAATAGAAAGGGAATTGCGAAATAGATTGGAGATTATGACTAAAAACTTATTGAATGAGCTTGATAAATAAGTAGTTGCCATTATCAAGCTACATTTTTACGGTCCTACATAAAAACATCATCATCGCGCGGAAAATAACGCTCTGCTTTAACGTCATCAAGCGCAATCTGCTTCAACAATAATCCATTTACGTCAGCGAGCACACGATTAATCAGAGCTAACTCCTGATCACGTTTTATAGATTCAATCAGCGCATTTCCCCACACCACCACATGGCGGGTGAGAATGCGACGATCCTTTTTGTTTTTGGCCCATTCGCAAGCGATACCCTCACCAATGAGCCCCATTTTTGTTCTGATCTCTTGTATGAGCGCGGGATCAGTAACACCGTGCAAGGAATCTTCGGTTACTTTTGTCCATCCATTTCGATAAAGTTCCCAGCCCTTATAGAAGCGTATAACCCACAGGAGATATTCATCTACATCCTGACCCGCTTTATTTTCCAGATCAGACTCGTAGTGGGCAATAAAAAATTCACGCGTCGGAATATCAGTCGGCCAATTCGCCTCTTGCGGGGGGCGAGTTGCACATCCTGACAAGAACACAAAACATAAAAATAGAAGACTACTTAAAAATTTCAAATTCATGACATTCATCAACAACAAAAGAAAGTTTAAATCTCACTGAAAGTATAAAAATCTACTGAAAAAGCATTACAGAAAAATGTTAATCACAAGCTAACAATATTCTCACCGAAAAATTTTCCGTAACCTTCAATATCCTTTAAACAAATTGCGCTGCCGCGTAACCGGACGCCCAGGCCCACTGAAAATTGAAACCACCCAAATGCCCCGTCACGTCAACTACCTCGCCGATAAAATATAGCCCGGCTTGAGCTTGAGCTTCCATTGTTTTCGACGACAGGCAATCTACATCCACCCCGCCAAGAGTAACTTCCGCCGTACGGTAGCCTTCAGTGCCAGCGGGCATAATCTCCCATGCATGGAAGGCATCGGCAACGACTTGAAGTTCTTTAGGTGTGTATTGATTTACCGGGCGAATATCCATAACACTCTCGCAAAATACTTGCGCAATACTTTTAGTAAGAAGCTCGCTTAGCAAAGTGGTCAATAGCACTTTTGGTCGCTGTTGCTGTTGGGTAAGCAGATATTCGTTTAATCGGATATTCGGCAGCAAATCGATACGAATAGTTTGTCCGGGTGACCAGTAAGAAGAAATTTGCAAAATTGCCGGACCACTTAAACCCCGATGGGTAAACAATAAATTCTCAGTAAAAGATTGATCACCGCAAGTAATTTTTACTTCAACAGCATTTCCGACGCAGTCCTTAAACTGTTCGAGCTGACTTGGAGCCAGAGTAAAAGGTACTAATCCCGGCATACGTGGTTGCAATTTTAAACCAAATTGTTCCGCTACCTGATAACCGAATCCCGTTGCGCCCATGGTGGGAATTGATAAGCCGCCGGTAGCAATCACTAGCGATTCACACACAATATCACCCATGTTGGTAGATACTTTATATCTCTTCGGCAACTCAGATTCGCCAAGCGGTAGCACAGCATCAATTTTACAATGCGTATAAATTTGCGCACCGGCCTGATCACATTCGTTAAGCAGCACATCCAAAATATCCTGTGCTTTATTATCACAGAATAATTGCCCCAATTTTTTTTCGTGGTAAGCAACACCGTGCTTTAACACCAACGCAATAAAATCCCACTGCGTATAACGAGCCAGCGCCGATTTACAAAAATGCGTATTGGAAGACAGGTAATTTTTAGAAAGGATTTCCATATTGGTGAAGTTACAGCGCCCTCCACCAGACATAAGAATTTTTTTCCCGACTTTATTCGCATGATCTACCACAACAACCTTGCGACCACGCGCTGCAGCATTGGCGGCGCACATAAGACCTGCTGCGCCTGCACCAATAATCAAAACGTCTGTTTGCTGCGGTAAAGCCATAGATGTTAAGCGAGTGACCAGCATTACTGGACACTCCTATCTCTTAGGTACGAGGAAGAGTTACGCCACGCTGACCTTGGTATTTTCCACCGCGATCTTTGTATGAGGTTTCACATACTTCATCGCTTTCGAAAAATAACATTTGTGCAACGCCTTCGTTTGCGTAAATTTTTGCTGGCAAGGGCGTGGTATTGGAAAATTCCAGGGTTACATGTCCTTCCCACTCAGGCTCCAAGGGCGTTACGTTTACGATGATTCCACAGCGGGCATAAGTAGACTTGCCAAGACACACGGTTAAGACCGAGCGTGGTATACGGAAATATTCAACCGTTCTGGCCAGAGCAAATGAATTGGGAGGAATAATGCATACATCACTTTTTATATCCACAAAGCTCTTTTCATCAAAATTCTTTGGATCAACTACTGTGGAGTGAACATTGGTGAAAATCTTGAATTCGTCTGCGCAACGAACGTCGTAACCGTAGCTGGATGTACCGTAGGAAATTAAACGTGAACCAGCTGCATCGTAGCGCACCTGACCAGGCTCAAAAGGTTCGATCATGCCATTTTGCTCCGCCATGCGACGCATCCATTTATCGGATTTGATGCTCATTGCTGCTCCACCATGTGTTTATTTGTCAGGGGCGGCATCATAGCGGTTTTTGCGCCCCATAAAAACTCCATTGTGTTATTCGAAAATACTTTACAAATTTTGATCAACAATCCGCTACTCTGATGAATAATCCCTCTATATACTGCAAGTAACCGATTACATTCGGCAAAAAGAACAATCAACCAACGATACCAAACATAAAAATATACACCGGAGAGACCTATGTATTACCTGTCCCGAATCGCTGCCCTGTCAGCGTTTAGTTTCATTCTTTGCGCTTGCGGCGGTGGAGGCAGCGGTGGAAAAACCGCTCCAACGACTAGCTCCACAGCATCAATGAGTTCCTCATCTTCAAGTTCGCCGTCGATATCTAGCTCTGTTGCAAGTAGCTCAAACTCAATCAGCTCGTCTGATGTTGTGGGCAGCTCAATTGCTTCATCCAGCGTGGTAACAAGCTCCAGCTTATCCAGCGCTACAGTTAACGCTTTGACACCACCAGCCAGTGTGAATGCGGGTAAAGATCAGGTTGCAGTTTCCGGTGCTACGGTAAACCTCATTGCCGCAGCGACTGGAACTGGTGTTGCACCTTTTAGTTATGTATGGAGCCAATTAAGTGGTCCTGCAGTCTCATTGACTAGCACCACGACCGCAAATACGTCTTTTGTTGCGCCGACAGCCGCTAGCCCGCAACAAGCACTGTTAAAGGTAATTGCAACAGATAAAAACGGCGATACCTATGCAGATACAGTGACAATTTATGTAAGTGGAAGTAGTGACATAAAACGCTACGAAGCAGAGACGGCTAGCTTATCCAGCACCCAAATAGCCACCGGCAAAGCCGGGTTTTCTGGTACCGGGTATGTCACAGGTTTCAATGGCGAATCGACCGATTCGGTAACCTGGACAATTACTGTGAGCGATGCAGCTTATTACCGCATAGGTATAGGCTTCCAGCTGGATACCAGCCCTAAGGGGTTCGACTTCTATATTGATAGCACCAAACTCAGTGGTACATTTACTGCCGCTGATACCAACTTTCATGAAACCAGCCTTGGGCGCCAATGGTTGAACGCGGGGAGCCATACACTTGTCATTAAAGGCGGCTGGAATTACTACAATCTGGATTACATTGAGCTAGTGAAAGTTGCAGCGGCCAATGCGCCACAAACTATCGCAGTTACCCTGGTTGATGGCAACGCCAGCGCAAAAACCAAAGCGTTGTTCAAATACATTACTGATGCCTATGGCCACGTAACGCTTTCCGGCCAACAGGACTCAGAAGAACTGGACACGATTTTTAGCTACAGCGGCAAACGCCCTACTATCTTTGCATTTGACTTGAATAGCTACGATGGGCTTGCCGTAAATTCCACTGGTGCACCCAACAATGTGACGGAAAATTACATCAGCAAAATACAGGTAAATGGTTACATCGCTAGCTTGATCTGGCATTGGCATTCCCCTACTGATGCGAAAAGCACTTCTGGTAATTGTCCAACATCAACGAGTCACTGTTGGTGGAACAGCTTCTACACCGAACACTCCAATTTCAATCTCACAACCGCGCTGGCCGACACCAACAGTACCCAATATAAAGCGTTAATTGCCGATATAGATCGAATCGCGATTCAGCTTAAAAAATTACAGGATGCAAATATCCCTG
>CBHTVU010000117.1:0-12653 GCA_966096785.1 uncultured Gammaproteobacteria bacterium
TCACGCAACAAATTAACTAATACATCGCGGCTTGCACTGTCATCTTCAACCACCAATACTTTGCAATGACTGTCAATCGTCAATTGCGTTGTGGTAAGGAAAGCAACATTTTCTAATTGCTTGTTGTATTCAATAGTGATGGGTAGGCGTAAATGCGCTTGGGTACCTTTACCTGGCGAGCTATCCAATGTTAACTCGCCACCAAGTTTTTCTGCGATATGTTTTGAAATCACAAGACCCAAACCCGTTCCACCGGCTTCTTCGCCGGATTTTCCTTGCTTAAAAGCAGCAAATAATAAATGCATTTCTTGCTGGCTGATACCCGGTCCTGTATCAATCACATCAATTAAAATACCTCTGTCGTTGTACATAACGTTTAACTGTATTTCACCGTACTGGGTAAATTTAATTGCATTATCTAAAAGATTTAAAATAATTTGCCCTATTTTTTGACGATCACTTTTTATGATGGCTGGGGTTGGGAGCTGAATTTTATAATTAAATGCAAGTCCTTTGGCAATCGCCTTGGTACGCATAAGCGATGCGATGTCATTGAGCTCTTGGCGTAAATCAAAATAATCCTCGCGAATGTGCAAGACTCCCGCTTCTATTTTCGAAAGATCCAAAATATCGTTGATTAAATGTAACAAGCGCTGTCCGGAATTGAGAACTGCGCTCATACGTTCACGCTGTTGCGCCGACAATTGCGGATCTGCAATTAATAATTGTGAGTACCCTAAAACCGCATTTAGAGGTGTGCGAATTTCGTGACTCATGTTGGCGAGAAAGCGGCTTTTCGCTCGTGTGGCTTCTTCAGCAGCTTCTTTTGCCAATTGTAGGGATCGTTCGACTTGCTTTTGCTCTGAAATATCTATCATTACCTCACCGAGGTAAATAGGTTTTCCTTTGTCATCGCGAATGATGAAAAATGTTTCTTTAGTAGGGAAGCGAGATCCATCGGAACCTAACGCTGAAAGCTCACCTTGCCAATAACCTTTTAAAAGTACGCAAGGCAGGATTTCTTCTTTCCATTGTCTCTGGAGATCTATCGGGAAATAAGCATTGAAATCGTTATGTGAAGGCTTGCTCTCACTAGCCAGCATTTTTTGCATACTACGGTTCATGTAGAGTGTTTCAGCTGTAAGCGTCATGATTGAAAAACCTTCGCTGGCGTATTCAGCAAAGCGTTTAAATTTCTCCAGCTCGTTAATTAATTGATGCTGTTCAGTTATGTCGCGCGCGATACTTAAAATTCCTATAGGCTGCTTGTTATCATCTCTCACCGCAACTTTAATGGTGTCCATCAGTCGCTGTTGGTTTAGAGCGGGGATATGCATCCACAGCTCGCGCCTTATAGATACTTCGCTTTCCAAAACTGCTTTTTCATACTCGTGGATAGCTTCCTCAAATTCGGGATCTACATAATCTCCCGCATTCTTCCCAACAATATCTATCTCGTTGCGTTTGAATAAATTGACAACGATTTTATTAATACTCAAATAAACGCCCTCGGTAGATTTAAACCATACGGGGTCAGGAATATTATCCAGGAGTGTATGCATGTGTGCTTCACTGGCTTTCAGCTGTTCCTGAGTGAGTCGCTTATTTTCAATCTCTAATATAAGTGATTCATTTGCCGCGCGGAGGGCACTAGTCTGGTTTTTAATTTCTTCTTCAAGCTTGGCCTGGTTTTCAAATATTATTTGATCCTGGCGATGAAGTGCTTGTAAGTAGGCGCTCAGTAATATGACTACTGTCAGGCCAATAATTAATACGATGATTTGTTGCAGGCTTGGCAAAAACCAGATAGATCCGTCCGCAGCACTAATGAGCAATTCCCAATCGTTCCCTATTACATTGATAACAGGAATTTTTCCATTGATGGTAGTGGACGTTTTAATTAAGTTAGGGTTTTCCTTAAGCTTTATTAATTGATCATCTTGCCATTTCCAAAAACTATTCGACTCAAAATTGCTTCTGATATTCAGAATAATATTTATGTTCGATAATCTGTTTCTAACAATAGCAGACCCTATAAGTGCATTTAAATTAACTTGCGTACGTAGCAGGCTAAGTATATGGCAATGGGGAGCACTATTATTCTCACAGTTAACTATGGGAGAAGTGATATTAAAAATGGGCGATGCGTTGCTAATATTAAAATCAGCAGCTTGGTTGTTGTAGAAAATATCACTTTGCATAGGAATCTGATCAGACTTTATGTGAGATAATAACTCTTTAGAAAAATCGTCATTACTAAAAACCATCCATTTTAAATTCGATTCTCTGTCGGGCTTTAGACCAAGCGCAGCTGATAAATTTAATTGTATATTATTTTTGTCTCTTCCGTCTGCAGCTACAGGTATCCAGCTAAATGAATTTACCCATAGATTACGTTTCAGAAAGGGCTCAGTGAGTTTTTGAAATGCTATTTGATCTGGATTGTTATTTAAAAAATATTCTTGAAAAGTGCCTAGATCGCGCGTGATCAAATCGATGTTGGTTTGGATGCTAAATTGCAGATTTTCAGCTTGATGTGCGCGATTTTTTTGCTGGGTTTCGTGTTCACTGTGCCCAATGGCAGCCACCGTTAGGAGCACTATACCTACACCGGCACAGAAAATCAGGAAAGCATGAGCTTGCGTATTTTTGTAAAATTTTTGCTTGTGGTATAGCCACAAGAACAAAGGCACTATCAATAGCACCCCTATGACATCTCCAATCCACCAGACCGCCCAATTTTGTAATGCGGTAGACAAGTTAATAATATCTGTCTGCCACAGAATAAGATTTCCTAAAGTGGCAGATACCGCACACCCACCTGCAATGAGTGAGGTGAAAAATACCGCCGGTAAAGTGGATACGCGAAATTCACTGAGGTAGTACTTGCGAGTGATTACTTCAATAAGCAGCGCTTGTAAAATACCAGCGCATCCAATAAGGGTGGCAGCTATGATGCTAATAAATGTATTAGCGAAAGGGTTGGCGATAGAAATTATTTTGCTGGAAATAACAGCGCCGACTAGAAGCCCTGGTAGTAATTTACGACCAAAAACAATAAATCCAAATGCTGCCAAGCCGGAGGGTGGCCAAAGAAGGGTAGCGTTGGTAGTTAATGCGCCCCACTGAAAACCAATGGTGGCCAAAGCAAAATAGGCGATACAAAATAAAATATTAAGTGTGATTGTCTGATCAAAAGGGCGCTTCACAAGCTAAACTCTTTATTGAGCTACGGAAGATGTGCAAGTAACGCGTTGTAAGTAAGTGCTTCTGGTCGGTGATATAAAAATCCTTGGCCCCATTTAACATTTAGTTTTTTCAGCGACTCTGCTACGGCTTCCGTTTCTACAAATTCAGCAATGACTTCCTTTTTCAAAGAATGCGCCATTTCCACAATGGCTTTTACCATAGCGTAATGATTGGGGTCGCGGTCCATATCGCGCACAAAAATACCGTCAATTTTTAAAGTGTCGAATGAAAGTTGGTGAAGATAAGCGTAGGACGCGAAACCACTTCCAAAATCATCCAATGAAAAATAACAGCCCAATCTATGTAGTCGCTGCATAAATTCATTGGCAACATCCAGATTGGTAATAGCTTCTGTTTCAGTGATTTCAAAACTGAGCATTTCCGGAGGTATTTGATATTGCGTTATAAGTTGGATGATATGGTCAACAAAATAAGGTTCGCGAATGGATAGCGCTGACAGATTCATTGAAACAGTTTCAATTCGTTCCTTAAGATCTGGATGCTTAGCTAATAATTGAAACACCTCGCTGATCATCCATTTGTCCAACTCAGGCACAAGATGCAGGCGCTCTGCCGGACCGATAAATTCACCCGGTGGGATTAAACGCTGATGTACAGGATCCCATAGGCGAATAAGAGTTTCTATGCGGATTTTTTTCGATTCGGATACATTGCTTGGGGAAAAGTTTTCAATAAGCTGAAAGTGCGCGCGAAACAAATTATTGTGGCTGGCATCAACTAAGCGTTGTGCCCAATTTACATTTTCTTTGTCGTTGCTGGAGCGCTTAGTGGTTTCATTGTAAGTGCGAACGAGTCCTCGACCTTCACGTTTTGCAAGAAATAAAACTTCGTCAGCCATTAACATAACCTGATCGAAACTGACTATGTCACGATTCAGTGGCACCAGCGCTATAGATGCCGCAAGCCTGAACTCACGCTCCTCCCAAACAAATTTGAAGCTTTGAATTTGTTGCATGATAAGTTGCGCGAGACTATTGCCGCCGTCTGCGGATTCGCTCTGCGTAGCTATGGCAAATTTATCGCTGCCTATGCGTGCGAAAAAGTCTTCACGTGCAAGAGTTCCGGAAATGGAATCGGCAAACTGTCGTAGCAATTCATCGCCAGCAATACATCCGCAACTTTCATTAATTACTCGAAAACGATCTATATCAATTAATAAAAATGATGCCGAAACATTGGCCATTTGAACTTGTGCCAATAGTGAGCACACATAGGCTTCTAAAGAATTGCGGTTGTGTAAGCGTGTAACGAAATCATGAGTTGCTAAATAGCTGAGCCGATCCTGCATATAGCGGCGCTCATTAATTTCTTCACGTAGCTGGCGATTGGCAATGGTGAGATCCGCAGTGCGCTCGCGAACTTTTTGTTCCAATTCCTTATTGAGGGTTTGCAGCTCGTTAAGGAGCATTTTGCGTTCGAGTTGATGTCGAACACGTGCCCGAACTTCATCGGCATTAATGGGTTTCGAAATGTAGTCGTAACCACCTACTGAAAAGCCAATGCTGATATCGTCAGTTCTGGCGGTAACAAAAATAATGGGAATTTGGGATGTTGCAGGATTAGCTTTAAGAAAATTGCACACTTCAAAGCCATTCATGCCGGGCATCATGACATCAAGCAGAATCAAATCCGGCTGTTGCTTTTGCGCTAGCTCAATAGCTCGTTCGCCGGTGGTTGCAACTATGAGGTGGCATTGCAAGTCTTCGAGTATTGCACTGAGAACATCCAGATTTTCGGGTGTGTCATCAACGAGCAGTATTCGTGAACTAGCATGCATAACCAACCCCATTCCATCGTTCTTGTTTACCCGCAAATTGATAATATCAGAGGTTAGCTAATTTGCACTATTATGCAGAAGAGAAATGCCCAAAAAGCGAATTGAAAAATTGAGAGGAGTAAATTTTCATTCGTTTATCACTCGTAGCACCATAAAAAAATATTTTTTATGACCTTTTGCTAAATAGAATCAATAATCCCAAGCCGCCAATAATAAGACTAGCTAGCGATATTTTCAGAGTTGCTATCTGTGTACTAACAAAGTTATAGATATCAGGATTTGCGATCATAACAGCCGAAATGATTAAAGCCGCAGCCAGCCAAACACGACGCGATGATTGAGCAGTGCGTTTTTGCATCTCCTGTGCTGTTTTGTGCAATTCAGGGGCCAGCTGACCAATATTTTGCAGCTGTTGCAAACTGTTAAAAATCAAATGTGGGACCTGTGGAAATTTTTCCATCCATTCCGGGCCATAACGTTTTAGTTCGTTCCATAGCGATGCAGGATGAAAGCGTCTTTTTAGCCAGCGTTCAAGAAATGGATGAGCTGTGGCCCACAAGTCCAGATCTGGATATAGCTGACGGCCCAAACCTTCTATATTGAGCAGCGTTTTTTGCAGTAATACCAATTGCGGTTGCACTTCCATATCGAAACGCTGGGCGGTACGAAATAAACTGATAAGTGCATTGCCGAACGAAATATCCTTGAGTGGTTTTTCAAAAATAGGTTCACAAACGGTGCGTATAGCAGATTCAAATTCTTCCACACCCACATGTTTGGGTACCCAGCCACTTTGAACATGCAGCTCAGCAACCTGGCGATAATCGCGGCGGAACATCGCCAGTAGATTACGTGCAAGATAATATTGATCTTCGCGTGTCAGCGAGCCAACTATTGCCATATCCACTGCAATATATTGCGGAAGCTCCGGGTGCTCCCGCGATACAAAAATATTGCCGGGGTGCATGTCCGCGTGAAAAAAATTGTGGTCAAACACTTGGGTAAAGAAAATCTCTACCCCGCGTTCTGCTAATTTTTTCATGTTGGTATTTTGCGCGTGCAGTTCAACCATATTAGTGATGGGAATACCGTAAATTCTTTCCATTACCAGCACGTTATCGCGAGTGTATTCCCAATAAACTTCCGGTACGTACAACAATGAGGAATTGGTAAAGTTGCGGCGAAGTTGTGATGCGTTGGCCGCTTCCTTTTGCAAATTGAGTTCATCGAAAATAGTATTACGATAATCTTCTACAATTTCTACAGGTCGCAAGCGTCGACCATCGGAGCTGTATTTTTCCAGGAGTCTTGCCAATAGTAATAATAGCGCAACATCCTGTTCGATAATCGGGGCTATGTTAGGGCGCACTGCTTTGATGACGACGTTTTTACCATTTTTCAATGTGGCTGCATGAACCTGTGCGACTGATGCTGAAGCGAGTGGCTCATTGTCATAGTCGCTAAAAATACTGTCTACGGGTGCACCCAGTGCCTGCTCGACAATCTCGCGAAATATATTATTAGGGAAGGGCGGTACCCGGTCTTGTAAATAATTTAATTCCACCACTATGTCGTCAGGCACAAGGTCAGGACGGGTGGAAAGTAGTTGACCAAATTTTATAAAAATAGGACCCAATTCTTCACAGGTTCGGCGCAAACGTTCACCGCGGTTGAATTTTGATTTTCCAAATAAACCGCACGGCCACAACAGCAACTTAACCCTTAAGGGTAGATGTTGCTTGGGAATGAGCTCATCGATTCTGTAGCGCAAAAAAACGCGAAGGATAGTAATGAAACGAAAAAAAACAGCCACAAATTTATTCCTATTTTGCGCTCTGGCGCTCTATACGTGAGATGAGTTGCTCAATACGCGCTTGTGTGCGATCAACACCTAATTTAATTTCATCAACTTGTGAGTTGAAATAGGCAAGTTCAGGTGAACTTGGCAACACACGCAATTCTTCGGTGAGAAATTCACTCGTGAGACGTGAAATATTGTCAGCGCGGTCTTTGCTCCAGGTAAATTTACTGCGAATAATTTCCGCGCCCTGGTGACCGGCAATATCGCCAAAAACTCTAGTGAGCATCTCTTCCCAATCAATATCAATATGTTTAAAAATTTTTTGCAGTTCACTTATAAATCCCGTGCTACCTACAAGCTCGACATTGGTATCTTTTAAGTTTAAACGCTCGCTTTTTACCAAGCTTACTAAGGCGAATAAGGGGCCTTGCAATTGCGTAGTGACAGTGCCCTCGTAATGTCCAAGCAATTTAATACCGCGCTCGTCGGGCACGACAAATATCTTGCACTCGGGTTGGGTAACATAAATTGCGAGAACTTGCGGAGCCAATTGCGCCAATGCTATTCGCGACGCAGGATCATATACGAGCGCGCCTTGAATAATTTTTTCAGCACTTGCGAGTGCCGCTGTACTTAGCATCGGGTCCATAGGCGTCACTTTCTAATGTGAGTTTCGAGTGGGAGCTTAAGGCTTGATGCCTTTGTGTAGCGCAACAATTCCACCGGTCATATTATTAAATTCTGTATTTACAAAACCGGCGTTATTCATCATGCCTTTCAAGGTTTCCTGATCTGGATGCATGCGAATCGATTCTGCCAAATAGCGATAACTGTCTGCATCATTGGTGATGAGTTTCCCCATAAGCGGAAGCAACTTGAATGAATAAGTGTCATATATTTTTTCAAGCGCGCTATGTTGCGGTTTGGAAAACTCTAATACCAACAGACGACCACCCGGTTTAAGTACACGCAACATGGAACACAAGGCTAGATCTTTGTCCGTAACATTGCGTAAACCGAATGCGATAGTAATGCAATCGAAGGTGTTATCTGGAAAGGGAAGATATTGCGCGTCTGCTTGTGCAAATTGAATATTTCCTGCAACGCCACGATCAATTAACCGATCGCGCCCAACGTTAAGCATGGAGGCGTTGATGTCAGCAAGAATTACCTGCCCATCCTTGCCCACCAACTTTGCAAATTGATAACTCAAGTCACCGGTGCCCCCGGCAATATCCAAAATTTTATGACCAGGACGCACACCTGAAGCTTCAATAGTGAAGCGCTTCCATAAGCGATGAATTCCGCCGGACATTAGATCGTTCATCAAATCATATTTTGCCGCGACTGAATGGAACACCTCGGCAACGCGTTCAGCTTTTTTCTCAACGGCTACCTGTTCAAATCCGAAATGTGTTGTTTTTGGGTCGCTCATGACTTTTGCTCACTCGTTTAAAAAAGGACCGCACGAAAAATGTGACGGCTATTGTACAATGGCCCTCCTACTAGGCCCAACATAAAAGCTCGGGAGATTATGAATTAATGCGCCTTTCGACTATGTTAACGGCTGTTTCAGTGGCGGTGCTAAGTTTTACCGACGCTAAGCTGTCGCAGGGCCAGATTGTGCAAGCGAGTAGTATCGAGACCGGTTCCTCACGGGACTCATCTGAATCAAGCTCAACACATTCCCTGGATAATCAAACTATTTCCGCATCGCAATCTTCGCAAAATAATGAGCAGATGAATGTACCCAAAAATAGTTTGGCGCCCTTTGCAACAGATGGATGCTCTATGTGGATTGATGGAACATCAAGCCAGCCGTGGCTGTGGCGGCACTGTTGCGTGGCTCATGATCGTGATTACTGGATTGGTGGAACAGCACTGGAGCGTCGCGCATCCGATCAAAGACTGCATAAGTGTGTAATGGATATTGCCGGAAAATTCATGGGCGACTACATGTATACCTTTGTAATTCCCGGTGGTAGCCCCTATTGGATAACACCTTATCGTTGGGGCTATGGTTGGAGTTATATGGATGAGGGCAAATTGCGTGGTTATAGGAACCTGAGTGAAGATGAGGTAGCGCAGGTGAATGCGCTTATCCCCGATGCTGAAAAAACAATTGCCAACGACATAATTCTACATCCTTCCAATTTCAAAATTCCTGAGCGACATAATTGAAATACAAATTATCTACATCAGGATTTAGCTTCAGTTTGTTCACGATGCAAACGAATTCGTGCACGCCACTCACCCAATGCGGCTAATGCGCCCTGGAACTCCCGCTCAATTAAATCTGCTTCTCGCTCGGTAATTACGCTGTCCAATAACGCCTCGGAAACGGCTTCGGCAACATCGCCAACCTGACTCATCACTTTACAAACTGTTTGCGACAAATCGTCATTGCTAATTAACGATGGTTCAGGAACTAAAAACGCCGCCATATTGTGCCGCGCTAAAAGTGCGTGCAACGGCAGAGTTGCATCTTTCATTCCGGCCGCCTGACACAAACTAATAATGTTAGATACTTCTTCAAATGACGGGTAATGCGACGAAATTCCTGGCGCTAATTTATTTCGCAATACATTGACTGAAATGTTGAGATTTTGCGCGAGCGCTTCAATCCCGCCCGGATAAGCGCGGGCCACCTTATATAGAGCGTCGTGCTGATTCATATCGGAGTAGCGGCGAGTCATGGTGATTATTCCTGATTATTACCGGTGCGATGGTTGCAGCCTGGTTTTATGCTGCGCCAACAGATTGCAAATACAAATGGACTATTCATATGAACTGTGCAAATGGACGATGCAAATGAAAGTTTGATTGTAGCGAATCTGTCAGGAATGTGTAGCAGGGATGCTTAGGTTTTTTAAGATTGCGAGGATTTTTAGGAGGGGAACCGATGAAGTATATCAAATTAATTATTTTTACATTGCTGGTTTGCGTGAGTTTTGCGGGTGTAGCAGAAGCGAAAAGTCGTGGTGGATCTTTCAAGTCAGGTTTCTCATCACAGAAACGCAATGCAGCCAAACCTGCAGCGACATACAGCGTGCCAGCACAAGAGCAGAAAAAAACCGCATTCGGTTCTTTTGGTGCAGCAAATGCAAAAAATCAACAAGCTGCAACCAATATACCGCAATCTAAAATGAGTAAAGATTTAGCGGAAACAACCGCGCAGTCCAACGCGTTAAAAACAGCAGATGCGCGTAACAAAACGAGTGCTACAACGAGTGAGAGTGGTTGGTTTAGAAGCGGAAATCAACATGCAACACCAAACAATGTTGCCAATGCTCAAGCTGCGCAGTCGACATCGAAAACATTCGAGCGAAGACAAGCTGGCCAGCAAAATACTAGCGGACAACATAACGGGTTCTTGCATGGACTTATGTGGTTTATGGTGGGGAATTCACTTGCACAGCATGCGACTGCTGCAAATGCGTCGCAGGTTAATGAGGCGTATGAAAATGGTCATGGTGCAAATCATGAAAATAGTCAGGGAAGTCGAGAAAATATAAATGGAGAGATTAATTCGATTAATGCAGATGGAGTTGTAACTCAGCGGGTACAGGATGTGCCCGCTGAAGAAACGGAATCAGTTTTCATGAAGATTTTGCGATTTTTATTGTGGATAGCATTGATCAGCGGAATTGTTTGGATGGTGCGAAAACTTTCCGGTTTTCGGCACTGCAATGAAAAGAAATTAGTAAATTACAGCTTAGGGAGTTAACACATGAGTTGGAAAAGTGCAGTGAACTATACAAAAAATATCTGGGCTAAGGATGTTGCCGAAAAGCACGGATTCAGTAACGAGCAAGATAAAAACTTGCCACTGGGTGCGCGTATTGGAGGCTTTATTCGCATGCAAAAGTCACCATTTATTCGTGCGGTATCCGAAGGTTCTTTGATAGATATGCCAACCGATGCGCAGAGCATTATTAAGGCGATTAGTCGAGTGAAGCTCAATTTGTCTGGCAGTTTGTACCGCTATTATTTGCAGACAGGCGATCTTAATGAAAAAGAAATTTTTCTCCAGGTTTATGTCAATCAGCAGGGCCAAGTGGAAGAAGCAATTTACTGTATACAATTAACGCGTTTGATTCCGGAAACGGATGAGGATCAGCAAATATTTATGGGTTTGGCTGGTTACGGTTTAGGTGATCGAAAGTACAGCTTATGGCGTTTCCAATTGGAAGAACTTGGGTTTGCAGAATCCGATTTGCTAACAATTTTTGGCGACGAAGAAACCATTGATTACGCCCGCGATGCGGGTGATATAACACAGGAATTTATTGAACCATTCAATGGTTCTGAAATTCGTTTAGATGACGCTTTCGGCCAACTGGGTTTGCAACAACAGATTTACTTCATGCCTTACAAACGTAAAGTAAAAGACAATACAGAATATTTATTTATTACGACGGAGTTGCTTGAAAGTAAAAATGGCGATACCAGTAAACGTGAAATCCACGTTGATTTTATGGTGGGAATGCCAGTAGAGCTCGAGCGTGTAGTCATTCAGTAATTTTTGAATTTACAGTTAATTATTTTTGAGGAATAGATCATGAGCAATTTAAAAGGGTGGAATTTAACAGCACGTTTGATTACCAAGCATTTCGGTGTGTTGGGCGATAAGATATCGGAAGCAATTGCAAATTTCGACCCGGAAACGGCAACCGAAGCAGATCGCGATAATCTGGCGGATACTTTGCGCCAAACCGCGCAAAAGTTAGCCGCAGCGCGCGCTACTTTTGAAAAGGAGCGTGAAGACGTAAGCAAACTTCGGAGCTTGATTGAAAATGACGGAAAAGCATTCGATGTGCTTGCAGCGCGTCTGCAAGCGGGAACCATGACTGAGGCTACGGTTAATTTATTTTGCGATGAGCTGGAGTCCAACAAGGCGCGTTTACCTCTTGAGCTTCAGGAAGAAGCCGATGCACAAGAATACATGAATGAACTTCAGAAAATTGTTGATGCGCTCTCGCAACAATTATCAGAGTTTGATGCGCAAGCGAAAAAAGCCTTGAAGTCATTGGCTGCTGCAAATGCACAACGCGATTTACAAGAGTTGCGGGCTGAGCGTCAGCAACAATTGTCGGATTTGGGTGGATTAAAAACTAAATCGTCAGCCTTGGATGCCTTAACTCGTCGTGCGCAAAAAGTAACGAACGAAGCTGAAGGTTTAAAAATTATTGCCGATATCAACCAAAAGCCTTTGGATCAAAAAGCAGAGTTAGATGCAATACGCAAATCGGTTTCCACTCCTGACACAAGCGGCGAGACCGCACTGCAACGATTAAAACGCTTATCAGGAAAAATGGAAGCTGAAGCTGTTTAATCTGATGCTGTGGGTTTTTTAATAGGGATATTTAATAACTCATCGGATTTGAACAGATTTAAATTCTGCCACATAAAAAAGCCGCTTTAATTCAAGCGGCTTTTTGCTTTGCTTCAGCACATTATCTCAATGCCATTCATTTATTTCGTGACACAAAATTTTTCGAAAATATGCAATTAATTTTCAGTCCTCCGCAAATAAAAATCCCCTGCAAGCAGGGGAAAAGCGAGTCCCTCTCGGAGAGCAAGGGTTGTTTAGCTACCCCTGCAGGCAGGGGCTATGCAATCTTTAAAATCCTAGAAAGATGCTTTCAAACCAAGTGTCGCTATGTACCCGGTTTTGAAAGAACTATAGGTAGCGCTATCGTAGGCAAACGTCATTCTTAGGGGTTCGTTGGTTATGTTAGAAACGTTAAAACTAACTTGTGGTTTGCCCATAACATCAGCGAACTCATAGCTGGTCGACAGATC
>CBHTVU010000118.1:0-12648 GCA_966096785.1 uncultured Gammaproteobacteria bacterium
TACACACTGCATCACTAAACACTTAATCAATAATATTAAACCTGGAATTAACAGGACTAATCCTTAATATAAGTATCGCTAATATCAAAATCTTTCTCGGTTTTCCCCGCTTGCCATGTTGAATATAATACTTGGCCCGATGTTCGATAGAGTGCGCTGCCAATTTTTTCACCTTGTTCATTAATGGGCACAAGCGCAAACTGACTTTCACTACCAGGACTATTTTCATTAAAAATAAAATAACATATTGCTGGATTAGAGCTGGGGCTGAGATTTCCTTTAAAATAGGCGCTACCTTTATAATAACCGTAAGAATCAAATTCACCTTTACCTAGCCACATAACTAACTCCTTAGAATGAATGATTATTTAATTAAGTAGACTCAAACATTACTGCATAAAATACTTACTTTGCATAAACACACAATGACATGTATGTTTATTACTGACGCCATTAATTCAGTTTTACAGATCGGTTATGTTTAAGTTTTTAAAAAGACTTACGTAAATTATCCCAAAAAAACTGATACATATATTTTTCTACGCAGGATTAACAGTAGCGTAAACAGTTCCATCGTTATGTTCGATGGTGTCATCAGCTCCCATACCCGCGACGCGGCCCAAATTTCCACGTAAACCACTGCCTTTTTCGCGCCAATCTTTAGGTAATCTAGAGTTGCGATACGCAATAGGATTATCATATGCATTCTGGGTACCATGGTAATTGGCTGTTACTCCCCGCTGCCCATTGGCTGCTCCAGGTACTGAATGAATATCTTTCTGTATCAACATAACACCATTGTCATCTCTTACTTCACATTCAAATGTCGCAGCAGCATTGTCTTCTGTATCACCGCGATTAATTACATTTACGCTGTAAGATACTTCTCTATTATTTTCAATTTCGCCCTTTACATGGTTTTCCACTTGCTTCTCATGTTGCTTATTCGCCTCTGTAGTAATGGGATATAAATTCTCGGCAATGCCAAGCCCACCCAAATTACCATTTAGTAAGTGCCCGCGAATAAAATGGCTTCCCGGGTAAACCCCACGCAATCTCCGCAACATATTTACTTGATCACCGCCAGGTTTTGTACCTGCTCTTTCATCCTGAGGATCAAGATTAGCATCCATACTGGTGCCAACAATCTGGGTTTGATTCATTGGGCCTCCATTTACGGCTCTATATCTAAATGTACCTGTGTTATAGGTAATATCAGTGGCTAGTTGTGTTGTAGGTACTGACACTGATCCTTTAGATTGCTGACGATAATCTTTTAATATCATTTTATTTCTGCGCCGACTTACAGAATCCTTTTTATTTTCGGTCTTTGGGTTGTTAGTGTGAGCAATCATTTTATCCATAAACCTTTTCCTCTAATTCAGCGTAATTGTGCGATTATCTTTACGGAACTCACGTTTTATTCCGGTGATGACATCATCTTGTTCTATGCGTTTTTTATCACGACTAATTGCATTGAGAGCACAATAGCGCAGCACATTAATAATGGCGCCACCGGCGAGTTCATGGTCCTCGGCAATTTTATGTAAATCAACATTCATTTCTAATTCACATACACCATTAAATGCGTTTTGCCAGAGTTGTAATCGCTGGTTGGCCGCCGGCATGGTGAAATTAATCATAGTTTGAAAACGGCGAGTAAACGCTTCATCCATATTGGCTTTTAAATTCGTCGCCAAAATAACAGTGCCGGGGAAGTCTTCAATACGTTGCAACAAATATCCCGTTTGTTGATTCGCATGGCGATCATTGGAAGTAACAGCACCTGTGCGTTTTCCAAACAAAGCATCGGCTTCATCAAAAAATAAAATCCAGTTTTTATAACTGGCAACATCAAAAACCTTGCCGAGATTTTTTTCTGTTTCTCCGATATATTTGGATACGATCATTGAGAGATCGACACGATAAACATCGCGCCCCGTGGATTTTCCAAGCAATGCTGCGGTTAATGTTTTGCCTGTTCCCGGTGGCCCGTAAAATACGGCGCGAAAACCAGGCTTCACTTTTTTAGCAAGCCCCCAATGATTCATTAGTACATCGCCATGCGTAAGCCACGCACGAATTTCTTCAACTTGCGCCATGAGGGTATGATCCAACACAAGATCATCCCAATTAAGGGGAGATGTCATTGGGCTTGCAGGAAAAGAAGCACTTAATTCGGGTTTGACTTCTTCGCCAGTCATAAAATAATGCAACCATTGATCCGATAAACTTAATACACCACTGAGTGAAGGTAATTTATCATCGGAAGATTCAAGCGTAATCACCTGCTCAACGGCAAATTTATGTTGTGCTGACAGTATGTGCATTACATCAAGGCGCCAATCGGGATCATTCGCACTAATTAAAAACGCTAGCGTTTGTCCCGTGGGTAAAAATCCACTAAAGGTTTTATCAGTAACACCACCAAATTCACTAAAACTGCGATCAATAATCTGATTCACACCAAAAAAAATATCCAGTAGCTCTGGCTTCAGATGCGGCGCCATTGCCAATGCCAAAGTCAAACGTTCGTAAACATTGCATTGCCAATTGCACATGAGTTCAGCATAAATGGTGTTGCTTCCAGTAATATCGGGAGGTGGAATATCCAACCAATGATTTTCATGTCCTTCATGTTTTAAATAACTGGCGATGACTTGATTAATTACCGCTGCCAGCCAATCAAGTTCTTGATATAGCCCGGCCAAATTATGGTATTGCATTGTCATAAATTTACCTACCGTCAAACAACAGTATTAAATATTTAGCAATCGCTCTACATCATCGAGTGAAATATCAACCCAATTAAAAAAATTAATACTGGTATTAAGATTAAGCTCGTTGGCTTTAACCAGATTAATAAGGTCAGCACCTAGCCAGTTTGCGATTAAGGATGAATGCGGTTTTTTTTGATTCTCAATGATCCTGTTGATATAAAAATCATTCATGGTATCGCTAAGCACCAGTTTTTTTGCCTTAAAAAAATGAGCTGGTTTAACTGAAGATTTTTCATAGAATGCAATATCCTTACATAATTCCGATGCGGCAGAACTATGACTGATGAGTGAAAAAAAATCATTATCATTAAGTGCCGCAGACATCTCCAGTTGTGCATCAGGTTTACTGGCAATACTAAGTGCCCATTCGCTGACAGTCGCAACACCCGTCACGAGATAAAGCTCACGAAAACTGTAGTGTAATTGTGTAAGCTTTAATGTAGCGTCATCTCTTAGCTGACTCCAATTTAATAACAAATGCGCATGCGGTTGACTACCATGAAAAACAAAACTACCTGCTTGTGCAAACCCTAAGGATTGTCTTGTCCGATAACGATATTCACCATCATCTTCAGAAAAAGTTTCCAAAGTGCACAAAATTTGTTGCACTCCACAACTAAGGCGAAAATCCACCGAATTCAATGCCAACGCAGGACTCACCAAGATAGGTTCAACTAAATTTATCTGGGATAAATTTGTTAGCGGATAAAATAATCCATGATTAATTTGGCAAAGATCACCCACCGCAATATTGCGGGTGAGCGGTTCCATTGGCACCCAGCCGGTTTTTTTATAACAATCACGATAAAAGTTCTTGTTGTGCATTTATGAATTCCCTATGAAATAACGCAGAAGAAATATCTCGCTGAATAAAGTTGTGAATACAACAATGCATTCGCAACATTATCAGCGCAGCGATTTGTTTTTCTTTAGCACCGTTAAGCCGCATAAGCAGCGGCTGTTGCAGCAGCTAATCCTGCTTTCAAGGAATTCAATTGTACAGTTGCACTATCGAGGTTAGCTTGGGCATGCTCCAATTGTCGAGTCACCATATTGTTCGCTGTGAGCGCTTTTTCATATGCCGTTACAGCCGCGGTATAACCTTGATGTAGCAGCGCCATAACGCCAGTGCTGCTTTCTACAGGCGCGTAAACAAAAGTGTCTTTATTTAAAGCTACTGTAGATGATTGCAGCTCGCCAATCGTCATTTTTTTATAGAGACCTTCAATTTGGCTAAACTCCAAATCAGTTATATTTTGCGATTCCAATGCAGTAGCCTCTGCAGCATAGCAACTGGTCAAGGCTATTAAACTAGTAGCCACGGCGGTATTGGCATCGGTAGTGGCTTTCGTTAAATATTTGATCAGGTCGTCGGGTATGAGCGGATTAATAGATTTTTGCTTATTAATCAATTGTGTCAACTTGTCGATAATATCTACCGAGAAAATTAATTTATTAATTAACACTGAAATTTGTGATGACGCAACGCCAACAGATACTGCTGCGCTATTGGTTTGTGTCTGAGCACTGGCAGCACTGGTAAGCAAGCTTTTTACACTTGATAAAGTATCTTTAGCCAAATTTAAGTTGTTGAGCCCTGTAGTTTTATTCGCATCAGCTTGCGCCAAAAAAGCGTTAAACTGATTGGATTTAGCCGTTAACGAAGTGACCACAACCTGGAGCTGTACAACTTCATACTCTGCACTACTCACCTGATCGGTAAGTGAATCTATTTCGGCTTTTTTGGTATCTGCAATACCGCGAACGAGTGTATTTGCTGGTAAGTTCATATATCTCTCCGTTTAAAAATTATTGGTTGTTTGCAGCAGGTGCGGGTGTAATTTCACTCAATTTATTTTGAGGAGTTGCAGGAATGAGCACCACACTATCAAGTTGATTCGAAAGTACACTGGTGTATTGACCGATTTTAGAAGGATCATTAACCAGGGTCAGAATATAAGGCTGATAAATCTCCCCAGGTATGATCGGGTTGCCAAAATTGTCAGTGACATCCGACGGAATCGTGATTACAACTGTGTCACCGTGACAACAGCATGATGTACCGTCTGTAGTTGGGGTTAATTGGGTGTAGTAATTGGCGGGTGAAACTTGCTCAGCCAGCCCAATATTAAAATAAATCGGTATATTTGAAGTCAAAGGATCATCGGAATGCATTAAACTTAATGGTTTTAATTTATTGATTTCCACAAAAATACAACAAAATTTAAGCTGAACATTGATATCACTATGATCGTAATTGCTGGTTATAAAACTTATTTGCGCAACGGGTGCAGTTGGATTAGTTGTGGGTGTATCACTAATTATTTTTTGCGCCAGTGGTAAAGGTGTCGCAGGTACAAAAGGTTGGCTGGCAGCTGACAAGATGTCAGAAAAATTACCTATGTATCGCTTGTAGTCATTGTTCAATTCAATATATAGGTATGCTACATAAGCCTTACCTGCCTTAACCGGCTCATTGTAGACATCCTTATTTTTGTAACTCCCATCTGTACCTTTACTAAAATCTATTGGAAACAAATTAGCAGGTGCTGACACAGGAATGAATTGTGCACTATTTTTTTGCGCAAACAATTGTTCAGCTTGGTCAAGGCTAAATAAGGTCTGCTTATCTGCGGGAACAATTGCTAGATAATAAGTGGCGGGAGAAGTCGGCACAGTGATTGACGGCACAGTAATTGCGGTAGCAAGAGGAGACTGAAATGTGGGAAACGGATTGCTTAATGCATTAAAACTGACGCTAATTCGCGTACCGGATTGTACGCTGACACTTAACCCGAGATTGAGTTGATTATTCGCCTTGTTATATGCATTGGTAATTGCAATTACGTCACTATCAGCATCTTTTAATACTCCCTCGGCCTTGCGTTCGGCATTTTTAGTAGCCCAGAGGGTTTGGTTTTCAGTAATTTCCAATGCAGCGAGACTATTAAATTCCGATTGCGTTACTTTCAGCAAATTATCAATTTTTGCCTTAACTGTAGTTGCTTGCGCAAGCACGCTTCCCGCGATGATTTCAGATGTATAACTAGAAGCATCCATCGACGCCAGCGATGCGTTTTTAGCATCATTAGCGACTTCATTAATAAAACTATTGGCTTCATTTATCTTTTTATAGGAATCGGTACCGAATAGCGATGCCGTAGCTATATTTAACGCTGCACCTATATCTGATGCCAACAAGGCTATAGCATTTGAAGCAATTTGCACATTGGCCGCAGCTGTGGAAATATTGCTGACTGTGCTGACCACACTACTGTTAGCGTGGGTCGCCGAAGCTAATATATTAATAGCTTGATTGTCATTAATGACACCCTGATCATTTACCTTCTGATAATAATGAGCCTGGCTCTCGGTAGTAGCTAATTTATCTATAGCTGTTATTTCTGTCCCTTGAGCGTAGTACAAACTGTATTGCGCAGCGACTTGCGCCGATACAATTTTCGTTTGTTGATCAGTAAGTGCCATTAAGGTATCACTAACCGTTTGTTGTAGATTTTCACTGTAGGTATTCATAGTTTCCTGTTCCTTTTTTGATGTAAAAAATGTTTAACGCTGTAGTAACTTAAATGGATAAATTAAATCAATATCGAAAATTTTTAGGTAGGCCATGTGACATAAATTGGCTTCTCCATCCAGGGTAATTTAATAATTGAGTAGCTAAAGGGAGAGCGAGCCAACAACACATCGTAAGCGCGCCTATCAACAATCAAATCCCACCGATCCTTTGCCTCGGTTAAAGAACCATCTCTCACCAACCAATTACCTCGAAATCCTTCACAGGAGCTGCTACCTATTGCACTCCAGTAGGCAATGACAGATTCCAATAAGCTGTGACATATTTCTTGTTCGACGGGAGGTATTTCAATCTCGTACTCCACCGGCTCATAAAGCGCCAGACCGCAGAGCAATTTATTTAGCATCAGGTTTTGCTCTGCAGTTGAACAACACCCGCTCACTAAATACTGTAAGTAATGCACAGCTCGACGGCGCGCACTGTGCGTTACAAATTTCCCTTCGCTCACTAACCCCAAACGGGAAAACAGGGGCGAAATAAAACTTTGTAAAATTACCAGGCCTGCATTATTAATTTTCACGGGCACGAGCAATGGCTGCGGCTTATATGCAGGATATTTAGAATTTGGTATTTTCTTTGGTGTTGACGGATGCAATGTTTTTAAATCCAGAGCAGGTTCAACAGTAGATGCATACTCCTTTTCCAGCACATTGAAGAGTGCTAATTGCAAGAGTTCTGTAGCGCGTTCTTTAGGCTCAGCAAATGCCTGTTGTAAATCTACTTTTGATAGACCATATTGCTGCATAAGCCGCCAGCAATAATCATTTACCAATTTCTCTGGTGCCAGAGCACTCCAATCCTTGTTTACAAATCGTTTTAATATGAGCTGGAAATAAACACCGAGTCTCTGTTCTTCAGTGAGTAAATTTGTTTGTTGTATAGTTTTGTAAAATCTTTCAATCGATATAATTATCAAGGGGTTATGCGGTGAAATTTTACGAAGAGCATTAACCAGCCACGAAAAGGGTACCAAATTAAGCAAGCGAAACATAACTCGTCGATCATCTAATAAATCACTCAAGAATGCCGGTAAATTTTCTGGTCGATAGCTAAAAACATCAAACAATAGCCGATCCAACTCCACCGCTTGCTGAGATACAACCCCCTGTGGTAATTGTCCCTCCTGCAATAACGAGCGAAAAATATCGTCAAATCGGGAATGGCTAAGGTAATTTCCCATAAAGTCTTGTAAAAAATTATATGATTCAATTACTCCAACTTTATCTATTTTATTTTCACCAGCAATATTTTTCTGCTGCGAAAATATTGCGGACGTATTACTAATAAATAACTTATTAACATCCTGCCAACGAGATTTTTTTATGGGTGGTAAATCGCGATTAATTCGCGTTATACAATCGTTTAAATCTATATCTAATCGCATGCATACCAAAGTAAACATTCTCGCCAAATATTGATCTGCAGTTACTGAAGTTGCTGATTCAGAAAAGATAAGATTCCAAAAAATATCCTGTAATTGGTACTGTAAGACCGCACTTGCACCTTGCCATGAACCGCTACCTAATAGAAGATCGCGCCATACAGTTAAAATTTCTTCTGGAGGATTAAGCTCTACAGGTAGTTGCGCCAACAACCAGGCATTGATAGGTTCTATATGACGATAACTGACCAACGCTTTTATTAACTGGTTTTTATCCGATTGCTGATTTAACCAGGATCTTAAAAAAGTCTTTTTTTGCCCAATGGTGTTTCTGTTTTCGACATTATCCGTAATGCTTAACCAGAGTTTAATCAAATCTTGTTCAACAGGTTTTCTTATTAGAGCTTCACGCAATTTATCCAGACGTTGCACAATATTTAACGAAGCATGCTTTTCTACAAATTTTTCTACTTCATTAATTTCAGCAATCTGTGCAGCCCTTACATCTAGTTTATTACTAGTAGACACGGTAGATAAAAAGACCAATAGCTTTTGTAATTGATTGGCATCAGGCGCTGCATTTATTATTGTTACTGCGGGGTTATTTTTAGGTGACACATAAGAACCACCGGATATAACATCCGCTAGCTCCTGTTGAAAACCATTCACGTCCAATGCCTTATATTGTTGCAGTAGCGACGTGAAAGCTTTCCAAAAAACTGCCAAATTAAAATATTTTTTGGTTTGCGTACGTATGCTGCTTGATATGATCAATGCCTGAACAATTATTTCTGGCAAGTCGGAATGCATTACCGTTAAAGAAGGCAATGAGGCTTGTCTATGCCAACGCAATAAATTGCGCAGTAATGACATACAAAATTCACTTGCATCACCTTGTATAGACGCGAACAACAAACGCAAATCAGTTGGCCTGATAAGCTGCACTAGCCGATGGCTGAGAATATGGTTAGAAATAGACGAAAGATCTGGTGTGCTCAACAATATGCCAAGAATTCCAGAATTTTTTGAGGACAGAAATTCTTTGGTGTGTTTAATCAAGCCGTAAAATAGTATGGAATCATCTTCCATTCTGCCGATAGCAGTTTGCGATGAAGCTTGCTTACCTGTTAATAAATAGTGATGAACAGCATTCCAATAAGGATGGCTTTTATCGGTCGACGCTTGACGCCGCTCCACCTCAGCTTGTAAATCTTGAAGGATAGCCAAGAGCTCAAAACGATGCCCGTCAGGATGCTGTACAGTTGTATGAATTAACAACCCCAAAAATAGTTGGTAATCAAGTTGCTGCAAATTGCAAACATGTATCAAAGTGTCATAAACAAATTGTCGGCGATTAAAATAGGAACCGCGATCAACAAATAAATAGGCTAATAAAACTTTCCAAATAATTTTTTGATCACCTGTCTGCTGTATTACAAGCGATTGCGTCTGATCAACATGTGCCAAAACAAATAAATAATCATTCGGAACAACTACTTTTACTACCAACGCGAGTTCAGTTGCTGAAAAATGTTGCAGCAATTTTTTTCTAACACCGTCTGACTTACCTTCATGACGTAACAACCTGGCCATACGTTCTGCGTCTTCACCAGCCAATGCAGTAAACAATTCATCAATACGAATTGTGTCCTGATGTTGACCATGGTGTTCGAAAGCTTGCCAAGCCTTACCGTAATGCAACATCTGTTGCATAAGCCCCCAATAATCAATAGGGGTTTGCTCGCGGATAATGTCATTGTTTTTATCGATTTGATCTTGTTTGCTAATGACGCGAAGAGCCGTTAAGAAAACAGGCGTTACCAAACCCGCTTGCTCAAGACCTTCTAATGCATGGGACAATTGGGCAAGCAGTTGTTGATAATCGATTTGATAACGTTGTGCAGTTTTCCACAAGGTTGAGCGCACAAAAGCGATGGTATTAAACAGAGTTCCGCGGTCTACCAACAGATAAGTTAAAATCGTAACCCAGGTGTGATGTTTGAATTCAATGATATTGTTTGTGGGTATCTTTTTCTGAACTTGCACGTCACATAAATTATCCACATAAGCACAAATGAAGCCTCCTTGCCATGGTTCTAGCAAATGCACTAACTTCCGCACTAATGATTCACCAAATTGCCACACAATGCGCCGACGAACCGATTCCATTTTTCCAAGTTTGTGAATAATATTTAGCGTTGCCTGCGGATATTGATCGATTTGCTCTGTGAGAATTTGTACTGCATTCGCTGAGCCTTTATACCACCAGGGCAAATTTCCATTAAGTAAAAACCAGCTCACGCAATTAAGTAACGATTCCCTATGATCAATAATGTGTAAGTTACTACCAGCATTTTTGCTATCTGCATATTGATCAAGATAATTGTAATTCGCGGTACCAATAGATAAACGCTGTTGCTTCAGCAAGCGCGCAAATGCGTCGTCTAAACCTGCTCGCAAACGTTTTGGTAATTCTGTTGGCAAATCATCCAGTTCTATTTCGCCTAAATCCAAATGCAACTTTTCAATGCGCCATGTTTGGGTGACAGGACAGACCTGCGTGAAATACTGGTCGAGTTCATCCACTAAAACACTGTTACTCCAGCGGCTGATAAAATTTTGCAAATCAACGGCTTTTGTCTGCTCATCAAAAGCACTTTGCCAGCCACATTGGGCAATCATATGATCGTTGTGCATCATGATTGCGACTCCGTTGGGAGATTAAGAGATTGAATCAGCGCGCGCGTGGCATTCTTTTGGCCAATGGTATTAAGCGCATCTGCGCGAGTGAGGCAGTTGTGCCAAGCCACAAAAGCGGGGATTACTTTCTTGAGCTGGTTATAATCGGCCGTCACAACATTCACTTGAATATGAGCGGGCCAATGTAAATCCAATAAAATATTAAGAAAATCTTTAAAGTTAGCTTTTTGAAGTAGCGAGACATATGCGGGAAATATAAGGGATGCAATAAGATAATAAGCATCTGTATAGGTGTTTTTTGCAGATGACTTAGCTTTATTGTCACTCGACAATAAAAGAACATGTTCTATAAGTAAAAAGCCTTTGCGTTGTTCCGCAAGCCACACAAGTTGATCAATATAAGCCTGATAATCCGTAATCCCAGGTGGTGAAGATGTTTGCTCCTCAGCAGAGGACGATGTAAAGGGCCATTCAATCTCCAGCAGACACAGCCCGTTTTCACACAATTGATCTTTACTACCGAGTCGCACTATAGAAATGTCGGAATCCGTTAGCACATAGCGCGCTTCATTTTGAATGGACTGCTTTAACCAATCGCAAAATGTTGAACTGCCCAGCAGTGCTTGAAGTTTATTCGCCAAGGTAAGTAGGTATTGCTGCAGACCAAGTAATATCCCCAGTTTTAATTCAAAGCTTGAAAAATTATCAAAATCACGTTCATTCAATTTTGCATTTGAATAGATCTGCGCTTGATCAAGTTGCCCATCAATGCGTGGCGGGTAAGTTTGTTCTTCACGATTCTTCTGTAATATATGGTTGCGATCTGTGATTGGAATTTTTTTGAGTAACTTTAATATTTCTTCCCTACTCGCAATATTGGCCGATAAGTCATCAAACATTTTTTTCAGTAAATGATTTTTGGTGGGATAGCCCTGCCCAACAAAACCACGTAATTTATTCAAATATATTGATCCAGGTAATTTATGAATCAACTCATTAAAGTTTTCATGAGTCATACAGAAGCGGCCGGGACTAGCTAGCAAAAAAGCCTCACTAAAACTGTAGGCACCCGTGCGATAGTAAGAAAGATGTTGAAAGTTTTGTAACCAAATATTTTTTACGACAATACGTGTTCTTATTTCGTTGTCATACCAATGACACAATTTAATCATGTCATCATACTGTGCTGCATCTTCACCATGGCGAGCGAGGAGGTGCGTTAGTATTTGTTCACGGCGCTGATCAGCTTCTTGCGGACTTTCCATGTATTGACGTAATCCCAGAATATACTGATTGAATGGGTGTAAACGGAATTTTTTCCAGGCTTCAAGCTGCACTACCTTGTCGGTTTTATCGGTGTCAAAGTCATAATGAAATGTATTATTGCCACGTAGCAATGGTTTCACATCTGGTAAATCATAAAGCGGTTGAAAATAATAAGTAGTGACGAATTTTTGATAAGTAATCGTAGGATCATTGACCAACCATTGTTCATCTTTTTGCCAGGTTGGATTAAAGGAAAATAGGTCGCCAATATGCGCCAGCTGGGAAAACTGATTTGCCAGCAATTGATCATAAACCATTAAATACCCCTTCAATTGCCGGGATTGCGCAACTCTATAACTCGCCGCATTCGATTGCAGTGAATTGGGGCCAATCGCATAAATATCAGGAAAGGTATTTTGAATAGAATAATAACTTGCAAGATCGCGATACCTGCCTTTAGGCAATGAAGGATTTAAATCAACGGCAGCCTGTACGCTACTAGCGTCATGAGCAGCTTTTAAACTTTGTAAATATTGATTGTACTCTTGCTCAGGTTGAGCTCTCACCGGTATGGAGTTTTGTATTAATTGAAAATTGTCTGAAGGTAAAATTCTTGCAATTTCATTTATATCCAGAGCTATTTCCTGCGAGTCACCAAACTCGCAAAAATTAAGTGATTCAATGCCATATATGCCACTAAGGTTTGCAATCAAAGTGGTTAAGTCCATTAACCTAATCATCTTGCGCTTTTCACCCAAAGCGGGTTGATCACAAATCCAACCATGCTCCATACGTGGACCATTAAATATTTGATCGCTAAACCAGCCACTGCTTTGTAATTGTCCATAACCTGCCTGATGGATGAGCGGATTAGCGTAATTATTTAACGCCTGTATAATCTGCTCATAAACCAATTGAGGTGATGC
>CBHTVU010000119.1:0-12608 GCA_966096785.1 uncultured Gammaproteobacteria bacterium
GTTGGGGCACGAGCAAATTGGGATACACGCGTGAAGATTTTTTAATTCTGCAATTGTATGCGGTGTTTGCGTTTGTGCTTACTATTTGGTTGTCCGCACTTGTCGCCGACAAAATCGGTCGGCGCGCCATGTTAATGATATCCGGCATTGCGGTTATGATTTTTGGATTAGGTTTCGCGTCGCTGTTAAATTCTGGGTCGAGCATCGGCGTTTTAATTGCACTGTCCTTAGGCTTTGGTGTTATGGGTTTGACCTACGGTTCACTGGGCACCGCGCTTGCGGAAATTTATCCAACAGAAGTGCGTTACACAGGCGCATCGCTCAGTTTTAATGTGGCGGGAATTATTGGTGCGTCTTTAACTCCTGCAATTGCGAGCTGGTTGGCGACGCATTATGGTCTGTCTTTTGTTGGCTATTATATTTCTGTTGCGGGATTGTTAACGCTTCTGGCGGCTTTTGCGTTGTCGAAGTCATTGGGTAAGTAATTGGTATTAGAGTCGCACTTATTTAAGCTTGTCATCTTCAGTTGCACACCTCGGTATGTGGGATCTAGTTTTTGATTTTTTTAACAGCTAGATCTCCGCAAGGGGGCGCCTAGCTGAGGATGACGACTCCCATGTTAATAAAACTCTTGCGCAAACGACTCAGTCAAATTACACCCTTCACTAATAGATCAACAACAAATCTTCGTAGCTTTACAAACCGCAAAGTCAATTTAGGCCGATCAATCTCCCATCAACTATTTTTAAAATTTTTCGTCACACTTTATGATGTGGATTCGTCATAGCTATAACACACAAAAAACTTACATAGCTTGAGGATAGAATGGAAAACAATGATTGGCTGACAACACATTTTGAAGCGACGCGTAACCACTTACAGACGGTGGCGTATCGCATGCTGGGGTCTCGCACTGAGGCGGAGGATGCGGTGCAGGAAGCATGGGTCAGATTGAATCGATCTGATTCGGGCAGCATTAATAATCTAAACGGATGGCTCACTACAGTTGTAGCCAGAGTTTGTCTTGATATGCTTCGCTCGCGCAAAGCGGCGCGTGAAGATTCGTATGAGGAAATATTAGTCGATTTTCCGGAAGAAAATGATAACGATCTGGAAGATAAAATTTTAGTTGCTGATGCCATTGGACCTGCGTTGTTATTGGTATTGGATGAGCTTACAGCCGCAGAACGAATCGCGTTTGTATTGCACGATTTATTCGATTTACCTTTTGATGAAATCGCACCAATTATTGAACGCACAGAAGCCGCGACACGACAGCTCGCCAGCCGTGCACGGCGCTGTGTTCGCGGCGCAACTATGCCTGCTAAAAATGTGCAGCGTCAGCAGGAAATTGTTGCTGCGTTTATGCAAGCATCGCGGCAAGGCGATTTTGATGCGCTAATAAAATTGTTGCATCCAGGAGTTGTACTGCGCGCTGATGAAACGGCTATCAAAGTGTCCACAGCAAATAAAGCCAGAGGTGCACCGCAATTTACACCTGAAATTATGGGTGCCGATGCAGTGGCAAGTACATTGAAAGGTAGTGCACAGGGTGCACAGCTCTCGCTAGTGAATGGATTAGCGGGCGCTACTTGGGGTATGAATGGAAAAACAATAGTGGCTTTCTGTTTCGTTGTTGAAGATGAAAAAATAACGTCAATTGATGTCGTGATGGATAAAAATTCGCTCGACGCTTTTGATATTCAAATCATAGAAAACAAATAGCGGAGTCAACTTATGAATATTTTTTTATGGATTTTACAAGTTCTTTTGGCGCTGCACACTATCGTTGGTGCAGCGTGGAAATTTTCGCACACTGCCGAACAAACTATGCCTTCGCTAAAAGTCATTCCACCCAATGGTTGGTTAATCCTTGCAGTTTTTGAATTGCTATGTGCTCTTGGCCTAATTCTTCCTGTACTTTATAAGCCCGCAGGAATCTTAGCTCCACTGGGCGCCGTTGGTATTGCGATGATTATGCTGGCTTTTTGCGTAATAGAATTGCATTCGGCCAGTGTAAATATGAGTTCAATTGCATACTGGCTTGTGGTTACAGCGGTGTGTGCATTTATCGCCTACGGCAGGTTGGTATTAAAACCTTTTGCATGAAAGTTTATGTCTGTCAGTAGGTTTTACATCAGAGTCGAGCCCAATCGGCTCTCCCGACATATGGTTAATGCGAGTATACGATTTCATATTCGCCATGGGTAATAGGAATCAGAGGAAGGTTCTGATTCCTTCAATCACAAAAAATAAAACCCAGGAGAGAGCGAGCAATATCCAGGGGAGTGACGAGGACTTGTGGGCAGCAACGTATTTATCACTGTCCTCCTCTGGCTTTTGCTGCGCTAACTGATTGGCAAGTTGCTTGACCTTTTTAGTGCGTTTATCCAGATCTCGAGTTTTTTCACCCTGTTGCCGCAAGAATAATTCCATTCCTCGCTGAATCCCATTGCTGATTGCTTTGGTTTCAACGCCGGTTTGTCCCTCGGTTTTTATAGCGTTTGCAATTTTAAGTGCTTCTGCCCTTATGTCCCGTGCGTCTTTCTTTTGTTTGGTTTTGGTTGGCGCTTGTTGCGTCATAATGTTTTTCCGTTATCGTTTTTTATTTAAAAATTCATTTATATATGGAAGGGTTAATGCGGTATTATAAGACAAGTTTATAGGCCTTGGTCTGGCCAAATCTAATAACAATAATGTGCTTAAAGAGGGATAGGTGCGCTCCATGCGTTCCGATTCTCCCAAGGGTTTCTCCGATGTTAAAGTTTTATCGAAATACGTCCTTATTAGTTCTTGCATTGATAGTAGTCACGACGCTGATTATCTATGCCGGACTGGCTAAATCTAAATTGGCAGTATCCTTATTTCCGGCACGCGATCCTGATTTTCTGTGGCGATCCTCCATTGAACCCGCTGTCCCAGATGGTAAAACTGCCACAACGCTATTAAGTGATGTGGGAAACATCGATTTTCAATACTTTCTCGACCCGGACAAAAGTTATCCTTACACCCATTATTCCATGTATTTCATTGATTCGGTTCAACCCTACAAACTGGTTGATTTAACCCGATTCAGTGATATTTCATTTAAGGTAATTTGCGATCCCAAAAATGTGCTTCTATTTGTGTTATTCAGCTTTGATGAAAAAGTCACCAATGTGAATAATCCTGTTACTCGTCGTGTCTCATCCACTGCTTTCACCTGTGACAACCATTGGGAGACGGTGACGCTTTCATTTGATCACTTGGATACTCCCCATTGGTGGTTGGGAACTAATGGTTATGACTTCAGCGATAGGGGCTATCAACTTAACAAGACGATGGGTTTTGCCTGGGTTAATTCTTTGCAAAGCCCGTTGAATAGCATGTCGCATGTAAAATTAACGGACGTTACTCTGGTTGGAAGGGACTATCGCTTCCTTTATATAGCTGGCGTACTCACCTTAGTAATATGGGTAATGTTTATTGTTTGGGTTTTCCGACATTATCTAACCATGTTAACAATTCAGTTAAAGGATAAAGTTAAGCAGGACCAGCCTTTAATTGCATATAAAAAACTATCTATAGAACCTCAAAAAGATAAAGAGAAAAGTTCAGTCCTGCGTTTCATGGCTACAGAGTACGCCACGCCTGAATTGAGCCTGGAGACAGCGGCTACGCAATTGGGAATAAATAGAACCAAGATTAACGATATTTTGAAAGAGGAATTGGGTCTCACATTTACTGCTTATTTGAATAAGTTGCGATTAACGGAAGCTGCGCGACTCTTATCGCAAAACGAAGATGTGAATGTGTCTGAAATTGCTTATCTGGTTGGTTACAACAATCCATCGTATTTTAATAAACTCTTTAAAATCGAATACGATTGCACTCCAAAGACGTTTAAAGTGCTTTATCAGTCGAAAGAGGGTGAATGATGGACTGAGGAGTGATCGTGGATATCTTATGATTGCCGACTTATTTTTATTATGTAATATAATATTTATATGTGATTTGCGTCGCATTTTACATTTTATTGGCGCATTATTCATTCAACTAATTGCAAAAAAACTTCAACTTTTATCGGTTTAATAGAAACACTTTCAATTATGCAATTTAAAAAATGATTTTCTCTTTACTCTAGGCCTAGCTGTGTGCACTTGAATGATTTCGCAGTGTTTGCGGAAGGTTTATGACTCATTAGGCTAAAAATAATTCTAATAATTGTGTCGTTTATAGTATTGTAAGACGGTTCTACGCTCCAACGATAATTTTAATCATGAGCATGAATATCTTTCCTGTGTCGCACGTTTAGCCTGATATCCATTAGGCTTTTTTTCTTACTAACACTCAGTTATAAAACGGAGATATGTATGTATAACGCTAATAAAACATCCACTCTGCTCGCTCACGCGATCAAACGAACCGGGTTAGTTCTCGGGCTCGGTGTGGCTACAGCAGCTTTCACGCAGATGGCGTCTGCGAGCTGTACTTACACCATAGATAATGAATGGAATACGGGTTTCGTTGCTACTGTTACCATCAAAAATGACACTTCATCCGCCATTAATGGCTGGAATGTAAGTTGGCAGTACTCTACTAACCGTTCAACAGGTGGATGGAATGCAAACTTCTCTGGTTCGAATCCTTATAGCGCTTCTAACCTGGGTTGGAATGCAAGCATTCCGGTAGGTCAATCTGCTTCTTTCGGTATTCAGGGTAATAAGAATGGTGGCTCTGTTGAGCGTCCAACCGTTACCGGAACAGGTTGTAGCGGAACCACATCTTCAGTGGCCTCCACAAGCGTTGCATCAAGCTCTGTTCGTTCTAGCGTTGTATCAAGTGTGGTTTCAAGCTCTTCTGTAAGAACAAGCTCATCTGTTGCATCTTCAGCAAGCTCTTTAGCAAATGCTTGCCCAAGCCAAGCTTCATCTGCGTTCCAAACTTACGCACCTAAGATTCCGGTTGCTGTTCAGGCAGAGGATTTCGATCCAGCTGGCTACAATGACTCTAGCACTACCAATGAAGGCAGCGCTTACCGCACTGATACAGCGGTAGATATCAAATCTATCTCCGGTGGTTATGCAGTGGGTTGGATGACTAATGGTGAGTGGATGGAATACACCGTTTATGTTGAAACTGAAGGTGACTACGACGTAACTATACGTTCAGGTGCCGTAGGTGACGGTCGTACTTTGAAACTCTCTCAATGCAGCACTACATTGATTGAATCTTTCTCTGTACCTAATGTTTCTACCTGGGGTGAGTTCAAAACCTGGTCAGCAGGTAAAGTACATTTGGCACCAGGCTATCAAAAAATTCGTGTGACTGTGGGCTCTACCGATTATCTGGATCTCGATTGGATTTATATCGGTACCTACAATGGAACAATTGATCCAAAAACTTCCAGCAGCTCCTCTATCAGTTCTAGCTCTGTAAGAAGTTCTTCGTCAAGCGTTAGCTCAGCTTCTGGTAAAAAGTTTGTTGGTAACATTACCACTGGCGGCCAAGTGCGTTCAGATTTCGCGAAATATTGGAACCAAATTACTCCAGAAAATGAAGGTAAATGGGGTTCTGTTGAAGGCACACAAAACGTCTACAACTGGGCACCACTGGATCGCATCTATTCCTTTGCCCGCGCGAATAATATTCCGGTAAAAGCCCATAATTTTGTGTGGGGCGCTCAAGCACCAACGTGGGTCAACAACCTGAGCGGCACGCAAATCGCGTCTGAGATTGATCAGTGGATTCATGATTACTGTACACGCTACCCCGATACGCAAATGATCGATGTGGTTAACGAAGCTGTAGCCGGCCACCAGCCAGCGGCTTATGCGCAGAAAGCGTTTGGCAATAACTGGATCCAGAGTGTTTTCGCGCTGGCTCGCAAATATTGCCCTAACTCAATTCTGATTCTGAACGACTACAACAATATTCAATGGCAACACAATGAGTTTATTGCACTCGCGAAAGCTCAAGGCAATTATATTGATGCGGTCGGCCTTCAAGCTCACGACGTAAAAGGTTTGTCAGGCGCAACTGTTAAGGCTGCAATCGACGATATTTGGAATCAAGTGGGCAAGCCAATTTATATTTCTGAATATGATATCGGCGACTCCAATGATTCAGTTCAATTGCAGAACTTCCAGCAACATATCCCTGTGTTCTGGAACCATCCTCACGTTGCTGGTATTACCATCTGGGGCTATGTAAATGGCAGAACATGGATCGACGGCTCAGGTTTAATGACTGACGGCGGTGTACAGCGTCCTGCAATGAGCTGGTTGATGAATTACATAGGTAAGTAATTTTTCATCCTAGTGTGTCAAACGGATAACGCGTAAGAAATTACGCGTTATTTTCCACCCCTTCTTTTAAATTTGCGTCAAGAAAGCTTTGAGGTATTTATCGTGTATAAATTATTAGCCTCAGTGAATTCTATTGCCTGGAGAAAGGTAATTTCTTGTTTTGCAAGTTTATCGGGAGTTTATTTTGTATTTTTTTCGCTTCATGTCCATGCACAAGTCTTATGTGAATATCAGATTAGTAACCAGTGGAATGATGGTTTCACCGCTACAATAAAGATAACTAACAAAAATGCCAGTGCGATTAACGGATGGTCCGTTAATTGGCAATACTCCGGTGACAACCGTATCGCTAATAGTTGGAATGCTAACTTAAGTGGTAACAATCCTTATACAACAACAAATCTTTCCTGGAACGCAACTATAGAACCCAATCAATCTGTAGAGTTTGGTGTGCAGGGAAGTAAAGGTTCTGCCAATGCAGAAATCCCGGTTGTTCGCGGTGCTTTGTGTGGCACGATCAGCCGAAGTTCTTCAGTGAACTCATCCATTAATTCCTCCAATTCCTCATCGAAATTTTTTTCGAGCTCTAGCTCGAGCCTAAGTAAAAGTGTTTCACTTTCTTCGAAAATCTCGAGTACAAATAGTACAAGCTCCTCCTCCGCTTCGGAGGTACTAAAGGAAGCTACCAATCCCCTTATTTGGGCGGATGTACCTGATCCCTCTGTTATTCGTGTGGGCAATACCTATTACATGAGCAGTACCACTATGCACATGAGCCCAGGTGTTCCCATTATGAAATCCACGGATTTGGTTAATTGGAAAATAATTAATTACGCATACAGCGTACTGGCAAACAACAACCAGTTTAATTTGGAAAATGGACAGAATGCCTACAGCAAAGGTTCGTGGGCAAGCAGCATTCGTTACGTAAATGGAATTTATTATGTGAGTACTTTTTCTTACGCGACAAATAAAACTTACATCTATAAAACACAAAATATTGAACAAGGGGGATGGAGCCTATCCGTGCTCGACGGTGTATATCACGACTGCTCATTGTTTTTTGAAAATGGTCGCGTATTTCTCGCTTATGGAATTGACGATATAAAACTTATCGAATTAACAGCTGATGCGTCAGCTATAAAATCCGGTGGGTTGAATCAGATTATTATTCCCAAAGCGTCGTCTATTGCAGGCAGTAGTTTTATTGTTAAGCCCGAGGGTACACATTTCCAAAAAATTAATGGCTACTATTATGTTTCTTTAATTACCTGGCCCTCTGGAAAAGGTCGTACGCAATTAATTTACCGCGCAAGTACTTTGACAGGTAATTATGAAGGGAGAGTTGTCTTACAAGATCAGGAAATTGCGCAAGGTGGTTTTGTAGATACGACTGCTGGCAATTGGTATGCATTTTTATTTAGAGACAGTGGCGCGGTGGGTCGCATACCTTATCTTGTACCAGTGACATGGCAGAATGGTTGGCCCATTCTGGGAATAAATGGACAAGTGCCGCAAAAATTAAATATGGTCGTGGAGGAAAATAAATTAGCAGGCGTAGTAACGTCAGATGAATTTAACCAAGGCTTGCAGGGAATATCTGCTTTACCTCTTGAGTGGCAATGGAATCATAACCCCGATAACAGCGGTTGGTCATTGCTGAATCGGCCTGGTTATTTACGCTTAATCACCAGGCGCATTGATACCACGTTTGAATATGCGCGCAACACGCTTACCCAGCGCGCATTTGGTCCACAAAGTTCTGCACAAGTCGTCATGGAAACAGTGGGTATGAAAGATGGCGATTACGCAGGTCTTGGTGCATTGCAAGCACTATATGGATTTGTCGGTGTTACAAAATCCAACGGTAATAAAGCTATTGTTATGGTGGATAACACCTCGGGAATACCACAAGAAATTATCCGCATTGGACTGTTCCAAAATCGTGTGTATTTAAAAATTGATATGGATTTTCGTAATCAAACCGATCAGGCGAAATTTTATTATAGCCTGGACGGTTCTAACTGGACGGTGATCGGCAGTACCCTTCGCATGACTTATGACCTGAAGCATTTTATGGGTTACCGTTTTGCGTTGTTTAATTTTGCGAGTCAATCTGTTGGTGGTTATGTAGATTTTGACTACTACCGCTTGGCGGAATAAAAAATCTAAGCTCGCTGTAAGTTCGCAATTTGTTCTCACCTGGTCCGTCTATTAAAGATGGGCTGTTTTTAAAATAGGTTAAATTACCGGAGAAATTTATGAATAAGATTCATAAAACATTTGGCGCATTGGTATACGCGCTCAAACGCACGAGCCCTGCGCTGGTTGCCGCAATGGCGATTTATTCGCAATCATCGTCTGCAAGCTGTACCTACTCAGTCGATAGTGAATGGGGCGGAGGATTTACAGGAAGCATTACAATAAAAAATGACACCTCTGCTGCTATTAATGGTTGGAATGTGAGTTGGCAATATTCCGCTAATCGCACCTCAAGTGGATGGAATGCAAATTTTTCCGGCACTAATCCCTATAGCGCATCCAATCTTTCCTGGAATGCAAATATTCCCGTTGGGCAATCAGTTTCTTTCGGTTTCCAAGGCGAAAAAAATGGTGGGTCAGCAGAGCGTCCAAGTGTATCGGGAACGGGTTGTAGTAGTACTGCAACTTCTGTTAGCTCGAGTGCTGCCACCTCCAGCGTTGCTTCGAGCTCTGTACGCACTTCGAGTTCTGTACGTACTTCGAGTTCATCAGTAGCATCTTCGTCAGTAAGAACAAGCTCATCTGTTGCATCTTCAGCTAGCTCTGTTGCAAATGCTTGCCCAAGCCAGCCTCAATATGCGTTCCAAACATACGCACCTAAAATTCCGGTTGCTGTTCAGGCAGAAGATTTTGACCCTGCTGGTTTCAATGATTCAAGCTCTACCAATGAAGGTGGTGCTTACCGTACTGATACAGCCGTAGACGTCAAATCAATCTCCGGCGGTTATGCAGTAGGTTGGATGACTAACGGCGAGTATTTGGAATACACCATCTATGTGGAAACTGAAGGCGACTTCGATGTAACTATTCGTTCAGGCGCAGTAGGCGACGGTCGTACTTTGAAACTCTCCCAATGCAGCACTACATTGATTGAATCTTTCTCAGTACCCAATGTTTCTACCTGGGGCGAATTTAAAACCTGGTCTGCCGGAAAAGTTCATTTGAAACCAGGCTATCAAAAAATTCGTGTGACTGTGGGCAGTACTGATTACTTAGATCTCGATTGGATTTACATCGGTACCTACACCGGTACAATTGATCCTAAATCGTCTAGCAGTTCCTCTGTAAGCAGTTCATCAAATTCATCAAGTTCGCAATCTGCAGTGTGTGATTTGAAAGCGCCTTTGAAGTGGGTATCTAGCGGACCGGTTATCAGCCCAAAAAATTCTGGTTGGAAATCAATTAAAGATCCGTCGATTGTTAAATACAACGGCCAATATCATGTGTACGCCACTTACTACGATAGCTCCTACAAATCTATGTACACCAGCTTCACTGACTGGAGCAGCGCGCAAAACGCTCAACACATTTCTATGAATGGATCTACCGTTGGTAACTCCGTTGCACCACAAGTGTTTTATTTCCGTCCACATAATAAGTGGTATCTGATTACGCAATGGGGCGGTTCATACGCAACCACTGATGACATCAGTAAACCTAATTGGTCAGCGAAAAAGAAACTATTACAAGGCGAGCCTAGTAATGCATTGGATTTCTGGAACATCTGTGATGCTAACAATTGCTACTTATATTTCTCGCGTGATGATGGCAACTTATACATGTCAAAAACTTCCATCGCAAACTTCCCTAACTTCTCTGGTTACACGACTGTAATGTCTGATCACCGTGGTAATGGCAATCAATATTTATTTGAAGCACCAAACGTTTATAAAATGGATGGACAAAACAAATATTTGTTGATGGTAGAAGCTTGGCCAAGTGGTCCACGTATGTTCCGCTCATGGACATCAAGCAGCCTGGATGGTCCATGGACAGCACTTGCTGATACCGATTCGAATCCATTTGCTGGTAATAACAATGTTACATGGTCTAGCGGTAAGTGGGCTGACGGTATTAGCCATGGTGAGTTGATTCGTTCCGGCTACGACGAAAGATTAACAATCGATCCTTGCAACCTCGAGTTTCTCTATCAGGGTAAAGCGGGTGAGGGCTCAACTTACGACACAATCCCTTACAAGCTGGGTGTGTTAAAACTTCAGAGATAATTGTTAGTAAAACTGAATAGCGTGTTGACTCTATTCGATAAATAAGGCGCCCTTAAAACAGGCGCCTTATTTATTTGTAAAAGATGTTCAGGCTACTCATCGAAATAGGGTTTGATATTTCCAACACTATTCACATATCTAAGATCTACCTTTTTGTTGCCCTTTTTATTATTTATCAAACATGATTGATGCCAAATTATTTTTTATTTTGTGCAATAACCCTGGGTTCAGCGACTGGCACTAGCTTTCCATCTCTTAATTGAATTACCTGCGTTGCTCCCATGCTTGGCCATATTTTTAATTCGTGACCTTTTTGTTTAAGCGATTGCTGCAATGAGTCGGGCATAGAAGCTTCAACAAATAATTGGTTTGGATTCCATTGTTGATGAATGCGCGGTTGGGACATAGCTTGCTCGGCGGTTACACCATCATTCAATGTGTACAAAAGTGTTTGTACAACTTGCGAAATAATAGTCGGGCCGCCTGCCGCGCCAACTGTCATTATCGGTTTACCATCTTTAAAAACGAGTGTTGGGCTCATGCTGGATAGCGGCCGCTTGCCTGGTTGAACCGAATTTGCATTTGAACCAACCAAGCCGAATGCGTTTTTCGCACCCACCTGCGCAGAAAAATCATCCATTTGATTATTCATTACAACACCTGTTCCTGGTATAACAACTTTACTCCCAAAACTCGTGTTAACCGTAGAGGTTATGGCCACCCAATTACCTGCAAGATCTGCGGCTGCGATATGAGTCGTGTGTTTATTCATAAGCGCTTCAATATCAACGTCCGGATTTCCGAAGCTAATATCTGCTGTAGCTTTTTCCATATTAATTTTTGAGGCAATAATTTTCGCATAACGTTTGTCAGTAAGCCCCGCTGGTACATCAGTAAAGTCACTGTCCCCTAACCATTGTGCACGATCTGCAAATGCAAATTTCATTGCCTCGGCGAGTAAGTGATACCGATCAGCTTGCGTCACTTTTTTCAAATCAAATTGCTCAAGAATATTTAAAATTTGCGCGACGTGTGTACCGCCGGAGCTGGGAGGTGGGAATCCGTAGAGCGTGTAACCTGCAAATTCTGATACAACGGGTTTGCGCAACTTGATTTCATAATTTGCAAAATCTTTTTTGGTGATTAGGCCGCCATTGTCTTTCATCCAACGTGCTGCTTTAGTGGCGAAATCTCCTTTGTAGAAATAGTTCGGCCCTTGTTTCGCAATTGCTTTATAAGTTTCAGCAAGATCTTTTTGTTGAAGAATGGTTTGCGCTGGCAAAGGCTTTTTATCTGTGTCTAAAAAGATTGCCGCGCTCGCAGGAAATTTTGCGAGTTTTTCGCTGGTTGAATTTAGCCGCTCCGCTAAGGTTGCTGAAATTGGAAAACCTTTTTCTGCCAAATTTGCCGCAGGCAAAACGACATCGCTAAATTTTAAAGCACCTCCCAATTGCTGTAGTTTGTGCAATGCCATCACCGAACCTGGGACGCCAATTGCCAAAGCACCTGTGCGGCTTAATTCGGGATTTGCTTTTCCATTTTCTAAAAACATATCTCGATTAGCTGCGCCAGGCGCCATTTCGCGGCCATCAATCGCAATAATATTTCCGTTTGCCAAACGCACAAGAATAAAACAACCACCACCGATTCCGGAATTTTGACCATCCACCACGCCTAAGGTAAAGGCTGCTGCAATTGCAGCATCTACAGCGTTACCACCACGAGCGATAACATCCATGGCTATGCCACTTGCATAAGGGTTTACAGTGGCGACAGCCGCATTGCCGTCAGGGCTGACACGAGCGTAGCTATTAGGTTGTACCTGATCTTCTGCATGGAGAATCTGTGAGAAACTCAAGGTGATTAAAAAAAGTAACCAAATTTTCATAAAATTTACCATTGTTTTTACGGCGAGATGAGGTGCGGAAAATAGAAGCAGCGAATATAAAATAAAAGAACTAAACATGAAATAAAAGAAGAGACGATGTCGCCTCTTCTTTTACAATGTATACAAAATATTAAGGAACTATAAGTTCCAAATTTATTTTTTAGC
>CBHTVU010000120.1:0-12503 GCA_966096785.1 uncultured Gammaproteobacteria bacterium
TTAGCGAATGTCCCAAGTGTCACTACCATCGCCAGCCAACTGATGCACACCTAAACGCTGCTATTTGTCCCGCCTGCGGAATTGCTTATGAAAAGTGGCTCGCAAGACAGGCTGCATCAACCGAAAACCAAACCAATTCCTTTGCATCCAACGCTGAATTAGTTGAAGAAGAACCGCGGCAGACTTTTCGCGAATTTATTTTTTATGTCCCGGAAAATATAGATACCGCGAGTTTTTGGGTAAGAGCTATAACACTAGGCTGTTTTGCACTCTGGGGATTTTATTTTATAAGCGGAGGTCTTGATTGGGAAAAAATTGGCAGTTCGTTTTTGCACAATGCTAATTTGGCCTTCCATGAATTCGGACATGTATTTTTTAGCCCCTTCGGACGCTTTATGACAATACTAGGCGGCAGCCTGTTTCAAATTCTAATGCCACTCGGTTTGATGGGCGTGTTTATGATCAAACAGCGCGACAATTTTGCAGCTAGCATTATGTTGTGGTGGTGCGGTCAAAATTTTATTGATGTTTCACCCTATATTGATGATGCCATCTATCGTGGACTTCCTTTAGTCGGCGGAGGTGGTGAAGAGTCTCATGATTGGGGCAATTTACTAACCATGATGAATGCATTGGATAGCACACATAAAATTTCCCATGCGAGTTTTTATATTGGCTGTGCCTTAATTATTATCGCGCTGGCGTGGGGCTTTTATATTTTGCGATTACAAAAGAAAAATTTACTTCCGCATTAACGCACCGAGAAATATCTCGTCACAGTTCTGAAATTTTAGCGCTGTGACGAGATAGGTATTTACTGCCTTAAAAAGTATTTCTCCGTGCTATTGGGTTCGCTTTTTCTGATGAATAATCGCCGTTCGGCCTCAATACCTAACAAGACCTGGAATACATCGCCAAGGATTGCTCTTGATGAGTAGTAGCCGTGGCCAAGACCCATGGAGGGATCGTCCACCAGGCTGACATTGATCGAATCAATTTTTTCTGAAAATGCGCAGGCGCCGAAGCGTGCGTTTTTATTGTAAAACTCTGATGCAGTCATGGCTTTGTCGTTATAGGAACAATAGATAGTAATTCGTTTACTATTGTCTTTTACGCTGTCGGCAATGCTAATAAATTCATCAGCCGCAAAATCAGGCGCATTTAAAATTAATTCGTTAATTATTTTGGTATCTGGATTGAGCGCTGCAAAATCTCGTAGCGCTGGCAATACGGTTTGGTGCCCCATGGAATGAACAATTAAATTTACTTTTAAATTATTTTCTTTTAATTGATTCAGAAAATCTTTAAACACACCAACAGAATCTTTCGCATTTTTTAAATTGCTATCGTAAGTGCGTGTAACAAGTTGTTCATTGATAAAGCCTTCACCAGCACCTGCAGGCCACGAGAATAACACTATGGGGCCCTGGTATTTTAAATCGTAGGCAATTTGCGATGCTCTGAGCACGGCATCTTCAAAACGTACGTTGAAGCCATGAACAAATACTAAGGGATAGCGATTCGTTTTTTTGAGGTATTCAAATACGGAGGCTTCTGTGAGGGTTTTTGAGTTAAGTATTTTAAAAAATTCGTGGGACGATTGACGACCATCTTTGGTTGAAGGTATTTGGCCGGTGCTGTGATTTTTTGGAATGTTTATTTTACACACACCAAAATGGGTTGCGACATCCAGGTTTACGCTTAGCTGATCATTGGTACAACCAAAATTTTCCGTTTTGAGTTTACGATTAGTGATAACCAAAACGTCGATAGCTCGAGTGTCTGAATAATTTTCAATAAAATAATCACCCCAAATTTTACTCAAATTTTGTTGAAATTCATCGTCAAAATTTGGCGGGGGAGTCGGGTCCGTTGCTACAGGGGTTGGTACTGCTGGCTCCGGAGTTGTTTTTTCAGGTATGGAGAAAGGCGATTTAATTTTGCCCGGTAAACCACCGCACCCGGTCAACACAAATATAAGAATCATCAATGACGCTAATTTCATAAAACCCTGCCTTTAGTTTGGTACGCGCAATCATATTAGTTGCCGGGAAATATGGCCAGTAGTCATCGAATGAATGCTTCAGCCGAGATATTTATAAAGAAGCTTGAGGCGAATGAAACCCGGAGCAGCCCGCACGATTCAAAAAATTCCGGAAATAAAAAAGCCGCGAGGGTTTGCACACTCGCGGCTTCTTCCAAGCGAACAGATTATTCCGTTAAATTTTGCAATGCAGCGCTCACGTAAACTAAAGGCGCATTCCAGTTAATGGCAATTTCGTTAGTCATGTAACTGCATTGGGCATCCAGATAAGATTTTGCCGGGAGCGTTGATGGATAGGGTGTGGAGCAATCGGTTTTGTTTTCCCCATTAGCACCGCCAGCTAGAAATCCTGGAATCGAACCTGCAACTGTGTCAGAACCTGAAGGGCGATGATGAACATTTTGTGGAAATTTCACACCAAAACCCGTCACGAAAGAATAATCTGTAGGGTTTCGGCCAAGGATGTAATCCAACAGTGATTGCGCAGTTTTGAGGTAGTTCGTTTTAGTGTTATCCAACTCATAGGCGACGGTTAACATCAAAGCTTTATTAAGTGCACCCGAGTTACTACCCCAATAAAAGTCGCCGCTTGTTAAAGGCACACCATAGGCGGAGGTCGATTTTTGCGAGCTTATGCTGGTCGCGAGGGTATTCAAACGACTTTTAAGTAGATCTTTATCAACCACGCTTGAGAGTGAATCTATATTGTGGGCAAGCGATATCAAACCAAGCGATTTAACATTTGGCCACCCGGGTACATCCGCCGAACCCACCGATTGGTTGAAGTCCGCAAAATAGAAGTCTTCCTGAGTAGTGATATATAGCTCTGCCGCCGCCCAGGCAAACTCATCGGTAACATTGCCGTCGCCATATTCTCCTGTTTTTATGTCGGTCGGCTGCGAGTAGTAGATGGCAGGATTGGCCTTGGCCCATGCCCAGGCAGCTTTGGCAGCGTCCAGCATTCTTGTGGATAGGTCTGCGTCGTAAGGTTTGTAGATGCGGCTTGCTGCTGCCATTACAGCGGTAAAATCTAGCGCAGCTGCCGTCGTTTTACCCACCACGTAACGAGCTGATGTGTCTGCACTCGGCATTACAAAGTTGCTGAATTCCTTGCTAGTAAGTTTGTGGTAGACACCGCCGTCGGTATCTTGCATAGCCAGCATCCAGTCCAAATTCCATCGAGCTTCATCCAACACGTCAGGAACTGAGTCACCGCTCTCAGGAATGTTTAAGTTTTGTCCCTGGAAATAGCTGGGATATTTTTCGTATGCAGCCAGCAAGGTATAAGTGCTTATGCCAGAGTTAACGATGTAGAGGTTGTAGTCGCCTGCGTCGTACCAGCCCTTGGGTGCTGAAATGATCGTATTGGCAGGACGCGCGCTTGTAGCGGCTGACGCGTGGACGTAAACAGTGGTATCTGCATGCCCGGCGGCACGCTTATAAAGCCCGGCGTATTGTTCCAACAAACCAATACTGGCACGGTTGTAGTAGTAGGCTTTGATAGCGCCTGCATTAAGTGCATCGTAGGCGTTAGCGGCGATTTTGAAGCTGGCCGGGCTTTGAACACCTTCAACTGACAGTACGTAGTCTCCTTCAGTGGTGAGCGATGAGAAATCCGCAAGTTTTACTGATTCACCTGATGGCGACCATGTTTTTGCTGCGCTTAAATTGCTCGTGAGAACAACATAGTTGTTAGCATCTTTGACAGTAAAAGTAGTAGCTGCCACGGCGGGTATAACAGCTAACTTTTCCGCATTAGGTTTGTAACCAACCTGGTTGGTTTTAATAAGTGTTGTCACATTAGCCACGCTGAAGCTGGCAGAGCTGGTTGTGGCAATGCTTGAACTAACGGCGGTGGCGCTGCTAGTTGAGGTTGCGCTTGATATAGCGACCTCAGAGCTGCTACTCGTGGCCGTACTTGAGCTAGGAGCCGCTGACCTTGAACTAATGGCTGATGAACTTGGAGTGGAAGTGCTAGGGCTTGAGCTACCGCCACCTCCACATGCAGCTATTAGCGAACTTAGGGTCAGGAGGCTCAAGTGTTTGAAAACAGTTTTTCTAGACATACATATTCTCTCTTAATTCTTTTATTGGTTTTCTCGTAAAGCTGGATGACTTTAGTGGTACAAATAAAGGCCAGAGAATGCTAGTAAGCTGTCGCTTAAGTAGCAATCACTTTAACTTAAAGGGATGTAAAGAATCGCAATCGCCATATGTTCGTGTCCTCACTCGGTGCTTCCCGTATACTCGCGCCCATGACCCAAACTCCCCATTCCATTCTCAAAGATGTCTTCGGCTACCATGAATTTCGCGGCCCGCAGGAAGCTGTTATTTCTGCACTGGTCGATGGAAAAGATGCTTTGGTACTTATGCCAACCGGGGGCGGAAAATCTCTTTGCTACCAGATTCCATCACTTGTGCGCGATGGCGTCGGCGTGGTGGTTTCACCCTTGATCGCTTTAATGCAAGATCAAGTTAGCGCTTTACACGAGCTCGGTGTACGCGCCGGATTTTTAAATTCAAGCATGACCGCGCAAGAAGCCTGGCAAACCGAACTGGCAATGCAAAACGGCGAATTGGATTTGCTCTACGTGGCACCTGAACGTTTGATTCAATCGCGCACCCTGGAAATGTTGCATCAGGTAAAAATTTCATTATTTGCTATTGATGAAGCTCACTGTGTTTCGCAATGGGGCCACGATTTTCGCGCCGACTATTTAAAATTGGATATGCTGCCGCGAGAATTTCCAAAAATTCCGCGCATCGCCTTAACAGCAACAGCGGATGTACGCACTCGCGAGGAAATTATCGCGCGCTTGCAATTGCAAAACGCACAACAATTTGTGAACGGATTTGATCGCCCGAATATTCAGTACCGTATCCAGCAAAAAAATACACCCAAGGTTCAGCTACTGCGATTTTTACGCGACGAACACGCAAATCACTCCGGCATAGTTTATTGTCTATCGCGCAATAAAGTTGAACAGACTGCCGAGTGGCTGAGCGCAGAAGGCTTTAATGCCTTGCCCTATCACGCTGGTCTAACACCGCAAATACGACAAAAAAATCAGAATCGATTTTTGCGCGAAGACCAAATTATTATGGTTGCCACTATCGCCTTCGGAATGGGAATTGACAAGCCCGACGTGCGCTTTGTTGCGCACCTGGATCTGCCAAAGAGTATTGAAGCTTATTATCAGGAAACAGGGCGCGCGGGGCGAGACGGTGAACCCGCAACAACACTTTTATTGTACGGTTTGGAAGATGTTGTGAAGCTGCGCCAAATGATGAGCAACTCCGAAGGCAACGAAGAATTTAAACGTAACGAGCAACAACGCTTGAATGCAATGTTGGGTTTGTGCGAAATCACGACCTGCCGCCGCCAAACTTTATTGCGTTATTTTGGCGATACACTCACACAAGCCTGCGGCAATTGCGACTCCTGTTTAACACCCGCACAAACCTGGGACGCAACTGAACCTGTGCGCATGGCGCTCTCATGCGTTTATCGCACAGGACAACGTTTTGGCGCGGGTCACGTGATTGATGTATTACGTGGAAGTAGCAATGAAAAAATTTCTTCATTTAACCATCACACACTTTCAACTTACGGCATCGGCAAACATTTAGGCGCGGATGAATGGAAAGCTATTTTTCGACAGTTGGTTGCGCGGGGATTGTTAGACGTGGATGCGCAAGCTTACGGTGGCTTAAAATTAAATGATGCTTGTCGCGGAATTTTGCGCGGCGAAGATACCATTCAATTGCGCCGCGATATAAAAACCACCGCCGCCGCAGTTGCGCGCAAACAAGGTGTGGCGGTAGATGCAGAAGATCAACCTTTATGGAACGCATTGCGCGCCTGTCGCAAACGTTTGGCCGAAGAACATGGCGTGCCGCCTTACGTTATTTTCCACGACGCGACATTGCGCGAGATGTTAGAGTTTCGCCCTACAACAGCCAGCCAATTATTATCAATCACCGGTGTTGGCCAAAGTAAACTCGAACGCTTTGGTGACGAATTCCTGGAAGTGATTCGCGAAGCAGAATACTAAAATGAATAGCTGATAGTTAAGGGTTAACAAATTCATGCATCCAATCTCTGAATACGAATTTAAAAATTTTCTACAAAGAAACAACATATCGATGGCTGTATAGAGCACAATATCGGCAATCAGTTGAGCTCAGGGCAACATAATAGAAGGATTGTCACAATTCATTTGTCTAGTAGTGATGCAGATGCATATATTGTAAATATTCTAGGTTTACTATTCAGTTTGAAAAGCTCATGGTTAATTTTTCCTAGATACGGAACCATAGAAAAATTTACATCCTACCATTCTATTGAAAATTCTTGTGCGGTAGATGTAAACACTGCAGATATTCAAAATCTAAGCGATTTATTGCTAAGCATGCAAAAAAATAAAACGGTTTTTGAAAATGATCCTTACATACTTGGAGCTTTCGGTGAAATTATGGCAGCTTGGGATCATCACGTTTTAATAGACGGCTTCTCCATTTTATTTTCAGATATTAAAAAATCTACTACTTTTATCACCGACCTTAACGACCTGGGCGCAGAATTTAACGTCATTGCAGCCCCCGCTTAATAGCTATACCTGAATTGCTATGAAAATTTTTTCGCTTATCGCATTATTTATTCTTCTCACCGGGTGTGTATCGCAACCACGAATAGATAAATCCCTTAGCTCACGCAGTCAAAGCGAGCGAATAAAATTTCTTATCATTCATTACACCTTCGGTGATCTCGATCGCTCGATTGCCACCTTAACGCAAAATGAAGTTAGTTCACATTATTTACTTACAGACACGGAGAAACCTTTTTTCTACAACTTAGTGGATGAATCGCGGCAGGCTAATCACGCAGGCTTAAGCAGCTGGAAGATATACAATCAACTCAATTCAGCATCTATTGGTATCGAAATTGTTAACCGGGGTTTTATTGATACCCCCGAAGGGCGGGCCTGGTATCCTTACCCGCAAACACAAATTGATCAATTGATTTTATTATTGAAACAGTTAGCGGAGCGTTACCATATTAAACCCGAAAATATTCTGGGTCATAACGAGATAGCACCGCAACGAAAACAAGACCCCGGCCCACTGTTTCCATGGAAACAATTGGCAGATGCTGGTTTAGTTCCCTGGCCAGATCAAAATCGTGTTTCATCACTAATAGCGCAATATCGAATTAAACCACCGGACATCGCATGGTTTCAAAATAAACTGTCGCAACATGGTTATGCCGTGCCGCAGTCAGCCCTGCTCGACGACGAAACGCGAAATGTTTTGGTAGCTTTCCAGTCGCGGTATCGGCAATCATTGTTTGATGGGAATCCTGATGCGGAAACAGCGGCTATTTTGGACGTATTAACAGCACCGCTTTTTCCACCACCAGTTTTAACAGAAAAAAATTAACTTTTTGTTAGTCCGATTAACTCGCAGTATTAAACCTGGCAATTCCGCAGCCCAATTATTTATTTTCGGACTCCGCTGAAGATTCCTGCAAGATTCCGTTTTTATAGACGCAATGGTCGGTTAAATTTTTGGCGACATAAATACAAACACCATAGCCATTTCGCTTACCTTCATCATCTGCAACGCCAAAAAACTTCACGCCGTTTTCTTCTGGCCATTCATAGCGCCATTGAATCCAATTGCCTTGAAGTTTTGTTTTTCCGTCACTACTTGTGTACGTACCTTTTCCTTGTGCCCAGCTATACCAGAAGTCGCCTTCATATTTCCCTTTTTCAGAAGTGCTTACACCTTTACCAAAAGGTACTCCGTAAAAAACATCACCATCATAAGTTGCGTTATAGGATTTTGATGGATAGGTTATTTTACCTTTACCTCGCATAATACCTTTTTGAAATTCTCCTTCGTATTTATAACCGCCCAAAGTCACAAGTGTGCCTTTACCTTCCATAACTCCTTGTTCGTAATTTCCTTCTTGATAATTGCCGTTCGGGCGAATAAATTTTCCAACACCCTGGGGCTTATTGTTTTGATGTGCGCCGCGATAAATGCTCCCATCTTCGTATTGCAATTCATCACCCGCGATGGTGGGCACTTCTGTTGTTGCGCTATATAAAATTTCCAGATTTTCACGCGGCGGAATATAAATTGATTTATCTTTATCTTGCGAAAAAGCGATGGCATTACGTATAGCGGGTAGTGCGTTTACACCTTTATCCATACGAATGTAGATATCGGCAAGATCTGAAAATTGACGGAAGTCACGCGAATATATTGAAGCAGTATCAAAACCCACGGCACCTTCTTGAAGTGGTTCGGTAGTGGGCAGCCAATTATAAACATCTCCTAAACCGAAATAAGGTAATGGATATGAGGGATCAAGTTTTATAGCGCGACGATACAAACTCCGTGCTTTTTTCATGGTGTCCGCCCAATTAGCCACACCTGACTCACGCTGAAGATTTGCAGACTGGCGTAAAATATCAGCCTTGTAATTTAGAAAAATAGCATTAGGTGTGGATTGCGCTTCTAACTCCTGTTGAATTTTTTCTGCATCATCGCTCAAACCAGCTCGCAACAATATTGCTTTGAAATCTGAATTGGCCGGATTGAGCTCTGCTGCTAATTTTAGCACCTTGGTTTTATCATCATGCCCAAAAAAATTAAATAAAGGGAGGGTGTAGGCCATGTAACTATAAAATTCTGATTTGGAAAGTGGCGATGCCTTTATTTCAAATTCCGGAAATTTAATATTATTTTTCAAGCTCACAACGCGCATGCTTAAACTTCCACTCAGGTATTTTTTGGCCTGCTTTTCAAGTTCTTCATAGGACAAATTAAACGCTTTGCTAAAAGCTTGGTCTTCCGATAAACCGTCATTTAGATACTGAATGTAACTGTATAAGTTTTTACGTTTCTCCACGGATGCATTTAAGTAATGAATTAGAAAAAAGGCCTGTGCATAAAATCTTGAAACATCTGTTTGATCTTTTTCCTTTTTCGATTGCAATGGGAGACTACGGGTCTTCAGCAACTTTTCTACATCGAGAACCATCCTACCGCCCACATTAAACATATCGGCGGCGCGACCCATAATCGCAGAGGGATCACCCAAATAAATTTTTTCACCATCAAACTTAAAGGTGCCCATGTATTCCGCCATTCCTTCGTCATACCATGTTGGAAAATTATAGGTACGCTCGGAAAAGCGAATGAGAAAGTGATTATATTCGTGGAATAAAACCTGACGCGCGAAGGTTTGCGTTTTTAGGTTGGTGCGATAGTTTGAAACATTCGCGATAGCAACATAACCCTCTGCATCCAAATTGAAAACACCTGCCCAATTTTCAGGTAATTCAAGACGTCTAAAATTGGAGCCGCTACTTATCGCAACTACTGTAAGTGGTTTGGTCACGCTTAATAATTTCAAACCCATCAAATCAATTGTGAAATATCGATATGATTCAAGATCGCGTGCAAGCGATGCGCCCTTGTCCGCATTAAGGTCGGTGATAATATTAAAATTTTGGGATTTGACTAATAGCCAGTCGTCATCTGCAAGTTTTTCAATTTCCAACGCGTACACGCTGGAAGAGACTAGATGAAAACCTAAAATAAATAAAAGCGGAAGTAGGGCACGGGTGATTCTTTGCATAGGAAAATCCTTTGACGATCCTTGACGAAGAGTGGTGGAAAATTAAATAAATCTTTATTAACTTTTTGACGCTTAAATTTACACCGATTACCCAGCAAGAATCAAGCTTCCACCGGCTACCCTAAATGGATGTACAAAGTATGGCTGGTTTTATTTGGTTAATGATTGATATCTATTCATAAAAAAACCCGGCGATTGCCGGGCTTTTTTATTACAGGTTTTATTTACTTGGTAACCTTCTTTTTCACAGCAGTAGAAACTGCACCTACCACACGACGGTTTTCTTCACGGCCTGTGGCAGTAGCATTATCACCTACTGGCTGAGCCTCACCAAAACCTTTTGCGGTTATGCGGTCAGCAGCAACACCAAATTTAGAGATCAACACTTGTCTAACAGCTTCCGCGCGGCTTTGAGACAACTTTTGGTTGTACGCATCCGAACCCTGGCTGTCAGTATGACCTTCTACAGTAACAACGGTGTTGAGATATTGATTCATAACCTTGGCCAGGTTACCTATATCGTCAACGTATTCATCTTTAACGACTGCCTTGGCGGTATCGAATTTAACAGCCAATTTCACAGAAATAGTTTCGGTCAATTCCATCGGGCAACCAACAGCATCAACTTTGTACTGTTTCGGGGTGTCCGGGCATTGGTCTTTAGAATCAACTACGCCGTCACCATCAGTATCTGCTTCGGGTTTTGGCGCAGGAGCTGGCGCTGGCGCAGGAGCCGCAACAACTGGTGCGACTTTAACAGGCTCATCACCGAACAGATAACTGATACCAGCGCTTACTGCCAAATCGGTATATTCACGATCGAGGCTATTGAACGCGCGCAGATCACTACGGAATTCCCAGTTCCCACCCAGGCTGTGCTTCACACCAGCGCCGAGGTTAACCAGAGTGTCGCGATTATTATCGAAGCCTTTCACTTTCAACGATTGATCACCCACACCAAATGCAACAAAAGGGCGCCACAAACTTGTAGTATCTATGTTGTAGAGTGCATCTAAGCGGTATTGACGGCCATCTATGTCAACATTGGTACCTGAAATTTCAGAGCTAAAATCACTGGCTACAGCTTCTAAGGTCCAGTTCTTGTTAAGGACATAACCGAAACCAAGTTGTCCAAAAGTGGCGTCATCTCTTGATTCTTCAAAAAAATCACGGCCTACGCCGAGTTGTACTTCGAATTTATGATTGTCTGCCATAACACCTGATGACATCAGGGTGGCAACTAAAGCTGATAAGAGTTTTACGCGTGTGTTTGCCATTTTTGAGTCTCCATAAATAGCTATTAACGACTGATCATCCGGGAACTGCTGTCGGTCGATCCTGTTTTTCTAATTACGTATTGCTAATTAGCAGTAGGCATTCAGCCCGATTTACTACTTAAAGCAGTCTTAAAATCCGTTTCGGCGTTTATTCTTAGGGGCATAACCTTAACAAATTACGAACAATGTTGAAACAATAAATCCCAGACGCCGTGACCTAGTCGCTCTCCACGCTTCTCGAACTTAGTGATAGGTCTATAGACAGGTCGAGCACTGTAACCGTTATCAATCGCCATATTTGAATAGTTTTCGGCGACGTTCATAACTTCTAGCATATGCTCGGCGTAAGGTTGCCAATCTGTCGCCATGTGGAATATACCGCCAGTTTTTAATTTTGGTCTGAGTTGCTGAACAAACGCAGGTTGAACTATACGACGTTTGTTGTGTTTCTTCTTATGCCAAGGGTCTGGAAAATACAGTTGTAGACGGTCAATGCTTTTATCCGGAATACAATCTTCGAGTACATCCATGGCATCTGCCATGTAAACACGTATGTTCCGAACACCGTCTTTTCCGGCATTATTAATTAGTTTTCCAACACCTGGGGGATGAACCTCTATACCGATGAAATCTTTTTCGGGTTCACTTTTTGCCATCTCCAGTAGCGAATCGCCCATACCAAAGCCAATTTCGAGAACCAGTGGAGCCTTGCGACCGAAAATAATTTCGGGGTCGATCGCTCCTTTGTATAAGCTCAAACCATAGGTCGGCCACCAGGTATCAAAAGCGGCTTTTTGGCCGACAGTAATACGGCCTGCGCGAATAACAAAGCTACGAATGGATTTGGGTTTGAATTCAGGTTTAATTAAAAACCCTTCCTCACCGTCATGAACGGGAGCGATAAAATCGAGAGAATCAGACATAGATACCAAGCTGTAAAATGGGAAACTAGCGACGAATCGCCTGAGCGAATAACGCTAGCCACCCCACTAAAAAGCCTAAACCACCCATTGGTGTGATAATTCCAAGCATTTTTGGAGCGCCGAGCGCGAGCGCGTATAGGCTGCCGCTAAATAAAAAGCTGCCCAGTATAAAGGCTAAACCGCTCAGCTTTAAGGCTTTTGATGCATGAGAACCGTAAAGCAAACCAACTGCAAGCAAAGCAAGCGCGTGATACATTTGATATTGAACACCGGTTTGCCAGATCGCGAGGGACTCCGGGGATATCTGGTTTCTTAATCCATGCGCAGCAAATGCGCCCAGACACACGCTTAAAAAACCGCTTGCGGCGGCAAAGCTTAGGAAGAGTCGTTGCATCTCGAGTCCAAATATAAGTTTTTATAAAACAAAAAGCCGCGCTAGGCGCGGCTTTTTGTTGATCAGGTTACTTTGAATTAAGCTTCTAACATCATAGTTTTAACTTTGTTCATCGCATTCTTTTCAAGTTGACGAATGCGCTCAGCAGATACGCCATACTCAGCAGCCAAATCATGCAGTGTAGCTTTATCGTCATTCAACCAGCGGCGTTGCA
>CBHTVU010000121.1:0-12476 GCA_966096785.1 uncultured Gammaproteobacteria bacterium
ATAACATTTTGTGGTGCGTGAAACAAAATACCTTGATCGGCCTCACCTAGCATGGTCGTATCGTTGTAAGAATCACCTGCCGCAATTATGCGGTAATAAAGCGTTTTGAGTGCTAATACTGATTGGCGTTTTGGATCTCTCTGACGCAAGGTGTATCCAACTACTCTGTTACGCTCATCAATATTCAAACGATGGCAGAGCAATGTTGGAAAACCTAATTGACGCATGAGTGGTTGTGAGAATTCGTAAAAGGTGTCGGACAAAATAATGACTTGAAAACGTTCGCGCAACCAATCGACAAACTCAACTGCACCATCAAGTGGTTTTAAGGTAGCTATAACATCTTGAATTTCTTTTAAGCCAAGATTATTTTCTTCGAGAATTCGGATGCGTTGTTTCATTAACACGTCGTAATCTGGTATGTCGCGAGTTGTTGCTTTCAGTGATTCAATACCAGTCACCTTCGCGAATTCAATCCATATTTCCGGAACCAAAACACCTTCTAAATCGAGACATGCAATTTCCACAACAACCTCCAAAGTAACTCGCGAAATCGAGTTAGATATTTAATATTTCAATTAATAAAATGCCGACGCGAGGTCGGCATTTCGAATTGATTAACCAGTGATTCCTAAACCGGAACCCAAACTAATTTCGTCAATTGTGCAATGTACATGAGCGGGTTAGGCACTATACCTATAACGAGAATTAAAATAGCGGTAACTGACACTACGATACCACCGGTACGTTGTCCCCAATTCATTTTCGCATCGAAGGGCACCAAATCTTTATTGGTGCGGAACATACTGATGATCGTACGCAGGTAGAAATAAATACTGATTGCTGAGCCCAGCACTACAAAAATAAGCGCTATCCAACCCACAATTCCTGAACTTATACCCGCCATAACGACGTAAATTTTTGCAATAAATCCTGCGGTTAATGGAATACCTGCCAATGAAAATAAAGCTAGGGTAAAAATAGAGGCCAATATCGGGCGATGCCAGAATAATCCGTGGAAATCGTGTAACTGGTCTGCATCGCGCTCAGCTTCAGCGGTAGACATTAAAGTCACAACACCAAACGCAGTTATGGCAGTGATTACATAGACCGCTAAATAAGTTCCAAAACCTTCAAGGCCAAATTCTTTTCCACCTAATAAAACAAGCGCGAGCAAATAACCGAAGTGTGCAATAGATGAGTAACCTAACATACGTTTAATGTTGTTTTGCAAAAGCGCAAGAATGTTACCAACAAGCATTGATAAACACGCGAGCACAATCAAACTTAAACGGAAAGATTCAGATACGAGTACACCGCTTGCCTCGACCAACACAAAGCGAACCAGTACGGCAAAAACAGACACTTTTGCAGCAGTGGCGAGGAATGCGCCCACAGGAGCTGAGGCGCCTTCGTACACGTCTGGTGTCCATAAATGGAATGGCGCTATAGAGAGTTTGAAAAACAAACCTATGATTAGCATTATTCCGCCAACCAAAACCAGCAAGCTTGGCTCGGCACCAATTTTTTGGCCGATCTCTGAAAATGCAAGCGTGCCAAACTGAGCGTAGAGCAGCGCCATACCAAACAACATAACAGCCGATGCAGTTGCCGAAAGCACCATATATTTAATCGTAGCTTCAAGTGAGCGAGCACGGTCATAGGTGTAGGCAACCATACCGTAAAGCGCGATCGACATCATTTCCAAACCAATGAACAGTGATGCCATGTGGTGAGCCATAGTCAGGACTATGCCACCTGCTGTAGCTATAGTTATTAATAAGTAAATCTCTTCGCGATTGCGCTTTGATGATTCGATGTAGGCGTTAACCATAGTAGATGCGCCCAGCGCCGAAATCAGAATCAATGCGGTGAAAAACAATGAGAACCCATCAACCACAAAGAGCGGAGTAATGGTTTGCAACAGCAGCGATTTGGTCACCATATCAGGGAATAAGTGGCCCGCTAAAAGCACGTACAGCGTGGAGATGAGCGCAATATTCAAACCCACTACAGTAACTGTAGCGTTCCACCAATGGTTACGGCGAATAGCGATCGCGAGCATTACAAACACAGTAGTAGCTGCGGTGATCAGTAAGGGCAAAAGTGCCTGCATATTATCTAAAGTCAGTGTCATCACAACCTCACTGTGCAGCTGGTAAAGTGGAAGTTATTAATTGATCAATACCATTAACAACCGCTGCCGATGTATCTAACACAGGCTGAGGATAAAGGCCCAACCACACTAAAATAAACATTAAGCTGAACATCATTGTTAGCTCGCGCAAATTCAAGCCTGCAATAGGCGTATCACTTGAAGCCGGGCCATGAAGTGAGCGTTGAATTAAAATCAGTGAATATACGGCTGACAAAACCAGACCTGTTGTCGCCACCAGAGTCACATATTCATTGACCTTAAATGATCCAACTAGAATCAGGATTTCACCCACAAAATTACCCAGTCCTGGCAAGCCCAAAGATGCAGCGGCAAAGAACATAGCGATGGGTGGTAAACCCGACATACGCGATGACAAACCGCCCATTTGTTTGAGGTCGCGCGTTTTTAAACGCTCATACAACTGGCCGCACAGGATAAAGAGACCAGCAGCGGAAACACCGTGTGCCATCATTTGGATGACCGCGCCCTGTAAAGCAATAGGATTAAAAGAGTAAATGCCGATTAACACAAAACCCATGTGAGAGATGGACGTATATGCAATCAGGCGTTTGATATCGTCTTGTCCATAAGCCAGGAACGCACCGTAAATCACACCTAATACACCTAACCACATGGCAAGAGGCGCAATCAGTTGTGATGCATGGGGGAAAAACGGAATAGCAAAACGCAACATGCCGTAAGCAGCGGTTTTAAGCAGAATACCCGCCAAGTCCACCGAGCCTGCCGTTGGCGCCTGGGAGTGAGCATCAGGCAACCAGGAGTGGAAAGGAACAATGGGAAACTTGACCGCAAAAGCGATAAAGAATCCAAGCATAAGAACGAACTCGACGTTGGAGTCCATAGTAGCACTGCGTAGGGCTTGGTAATCAAAAGTGATTACACCTGTTTGGTTCGCATGGATAAACACCAAACCAATAATAGCTAACAGCAGCAGCAGACCAGATGATTGGGTATAGATAAAGAATTTCGTTGCCGCACCCACACGCCCCATTCCTGTTGGCGAGTTATGGCCCCAAAGAGCAATCAGGAAATACATTGGGATGAGCATCATTTCCCAGAAGAAAAAGAACAGAAACATATCCAGAGCGAGGAATACGCCTACCACTGCACCAATAATCCACAATAGGTTCAAATGGAAGAAGCCAATTTTCTTTTTAACTTCACTCCAGGAACATACAACAGCTAGCACACCGAGGAATGAGGTCAACAACAGCATAAGAATGGATAAACCGTCCAGCGCCAAATGAAAGCTGATTCCAAAGCGTGGAATCCAGTCAATCTTGAGTTCTTCAACCCAGACTGATTGCCCTTCAGTACCTAAATTGGCAAGCGAGTAATTGTGTTCCAGCCACAATTTCAGGGTTAAACCAAACAGCACAAACATGCTGATGAGGGAAATCCAGCGCGGCGATTTTGAGCCAAGCAATTCGGCTAGCCATGAAAAAAAGCCGCCAATAAAAGGGATGAGTATGAGCCAGGTAAGCATCTTTTCTCTGGTTCCTTAGTCTTACAACAGAACGATCGCAGCGATGATAATAATCACGCCCGCGGCAATTGTGGCAGCGTACCAACGCACACTACCGGTTTGTGTAGCACTTAAACCATGATGGGCCTGCTCAATACCGACAGGAATCAGGTTGAAGGTTTGATCCACTGGATCACGACGGAGAATACGCGTCAGGAACAGGAAAGGTTTGACGAAAATCATGTCGTACAACCAATCGAAGCCCCAAGCGGCGTACCACCATTTGGTCAACACTTTACCGATTGAAGAATTGGCAATGCCCCGCACAATTTTGGTATCAAACAGGAACAGGAAAGTAGCCAGCGCTGTACCTATAACGGCAGTAGCAATAGTCATGATTTCCACCAAATGCTTCACCCCTGCTTCTGCCTCATGGCTTTTTGGCAAGACATGATCTAACGGCGGTGCAATCAATGCCCCTAGACCAGTAGAGAGCACTAATAAAATACTCAATGGCAACCAGTAGTCCCAACCGTGGATTGCGTGAGCTTTTGTTTTTTCTTCGCCGTGGAAGGCAACAAATATCAAACGAAAGGTGTAGATGGCAGTCATGAATGCGCCTGCTAATCCTGCGTAGAAAAGTTCGGGATGATTAGCCGCGTAGGCTTCCAATAAAATTTCGTCTTTGGAGTAGAAGCCAACAGTTACCCAAGGGAGAGCCACTAAGGCTGCGCCACCCACAATAAAACAGGCGTAAACAAACGGAATCTTTTTGCGTAATCCGCCCATCTTGAAAATATTTTGCTCATGGTGACAAGCCAGGATCACAGCACCGGACGAGAGGAACAATAACGCTTTAAAGAACGCATGGGTCATAAGATGGAAAATAGCAGGCTGATACGCCTTAACGCCAAGCGCCAAAAACATATAGCCGATCTGACTCATGGTCGAATAAGCCAATATACGTTTGATATCGGTTTGCACGAGGGCAGCGAATCCAGCAAGGAACAAGGTCACTGCACCTATTACACCTACTAAATACAGAACATCAGGTGTCATTTCAAAAAGTACATGGGTACGGGCAATCAGGTAAACGCCAGCGGTGACCATGGTCGCTGCGTGGATCAATGCAGAAACCGGAGTTGGGCCGGCCATTGCATCGGCCAACCATGTTTGCAACGGCAATTGCGCTGATTTACCGACTGCTCCACCTAACAACATCAAAGTAGCAAAGGTGAGAACGCCGCTACCTATTACGAAGTGCCCGGAAGCAACTTTCATGGCTTCCTGAATATTTAAAGTACCCAGGTTTTTGTAGATGACAAATAACCCAATGGCCATGAATGCGTCACCCACACGGGTAACAACAAAGGCCTTACGTGCCGCAGCGCCGTTAGCGGCATCGCGGTAGTAGTAACCAATCAATAGATAAGAGCAAAGCCCTACCCCTTCCCAGCCGAAATACAAGGAGATGAAGTTATCGCCAAGCACCAATAAAATCATGCTCGCGAGGAACAAATTCATATAGGAGAAGAAGCGTGTGTAATCTTCGTCACCGCGCATGTACCAGGAAGCAAAAAGGTGAATCAGGAAACCTACACCCGTGATAACACCCAGCATGGTCAATGACAAACCATCCAACAGCAGGTTGAATGAGGGCGCAAAACCGGCAACATTTACCCAAGTCCAGAGCGGTTGAACAAATGGAGTCTGTGGCTGGTGTTGCAGGTAATCGTAGCCTGCCAACGCAGCAAAAATAGCTGCCAGACCCACTGAACCTACGCCTACAAAAGCAGCAACATTTTCAGATAAGCGTTTACGGCCAGATACCAGAATCAGGAACCCAATGATCGGAAATACAATTGTTAGATAGAGTTGGTTCATCCGCGCATCTCACTTGCAGCATCAACATCCAGAGACTGGTAGCGACGGTAGAGTTGAATAACGATTGCCAGGCCGATAGCGGCTTCAGAGGCTGCCAGGGTTAAAATTAAAATAAACATGACTTGCCCATCGGGTTGCACCCAGCGGCTGCCAGCCACCACGAACGCCAAGGCGCAAGCGTTCATCATGACTTCAATACTCATAAGCACAAACAGCAGATTGCGGCGAATCAATACGCCTGCCAACCCTATAATAAAAAGCATTCCGGCCAACAGCAGCCCATGCTCCATGGGAATACCGTGAGTTACGGCAATACCGTTAAGCATTTTTCTTCCCCTTATCATCTTTATCGGCATCGCGGCCCAAGTGCCAAGCAGCAACCATGGCTGCTAATAAAAGCATTGATGCGAGCTCCACTGCCAATACGTAAGGACCAAACAAAGCAATACCTACTTCCTTCGGACCAACTTTAGTTATTTCTATAAAGGTTTCCACATTGGGCTTCAGGGTGTAAATCAACTCAGCAAATAACGCCAGAGAGAGGACTGTAGGCCCTATCCAGGCACGTGGAGACAACCACTTTCTTTCCTGGTCATCTATAACCGAACCCAGGTTCAGAATCATCACAACAAACACAAACAGCACCATAATGGCACCGGCATAAACAATCATTTCCAGTGTCGCAGCAAAAGGTGCACCCAGTGCAAAAAATATCATTGCGACTGCGAGCAAGGAGACAACCAGATACAAAAGCGCATGCACCGGGTTAGTGTTAGTAATAACTCTCACCGAGGCAATTAGAGCAATCGCAGCGGCGAAGTAAAAAGCTAGTGCAGTTCCCACGTCGTATTCCTGTTCTAATTAAGGTAAAAGGCTCTTCACGTTTACAGGTTGTGCTTCGTTTTGTGCACCACCTTTTGGCTTGCCAGCGATGGCAAGGCCTGAAACGCGATAGAAGTTGTAATCCGGATATTTACCGGGGCCCGAAATCAATAGGTTTTCTTTTTCGTACACCAGGTCTTGACGCTTGAACTCCGACATTTCAAAGTCAGGTGTCAGTTGGATTGCTGTAGTTGGGCAAGCCTCTTCACACATACCGCAGAAAATACAGCGAGAAAAGTTGATGCGGAAGAACTCGGGAAACCAACGACCATCTTCACGCTCAGCTTTTTGTAGTGAAATACAGCCTACCGGACAGGCTACAGCGCAAAGGTTACAGGCCACGCAACGCTCTTCACCATCCGGGTCACGGGTGAGAATAATGCGACCGCGGTAGCGCGGAGGAACATAAGGCATTTGCTCGGGGTATTGGATAGTATCCCGCTTGCGCCAGGCATGGGAAAAAACCATCCACAAGCTGCGCAGGTTAGAAAAAACATCTTGTAAAAACTTAATCATCGTCTTTATACCTTTCTTACGCAGCAGGCTGGTTTAACAGCACAACAGCTGCAGTCGCTACCAGATTAACAAGGGTAATGGGGAGACATATCTTCCAGCCAAAATCCATAATCTGGTCATAACGAGGACGTGGTAGCGCGGCGCGAATCAAAATAAACAACATAATGAAAAATGCTGTTTTAACGGCAAACCAGAAGAACGGCGGCATAAAGTCCAGCACATCAAATGGGGGCAACCATCCACCGAAGAAAAGCACGGTGATCATGGCAGAAATCAGCACCACGCCAACGTATTCGCCGACGAAGAACATACCCCATTTCAGACCTGAATATTCAGTGTGAAAACCTGCAGCCAATTCCTGCTCTGCTTCTGGCAGATCGAAAGGTGAACGGTGGGCTACAGCAACGCCGGCAATTGCGAAGGTGAAGAAACCGAGAAATTGAGGGAATACAAACCAGCAGTCTTTTTGGGCATTAACTATGTCGGTCATGTTGAATGAACCTACGATGGTCACAATGCCCATAAGCGACAGACCCATAAATACTTCGTAGCTAACGGTTTGCGCCGTAGAACGAACACCACCTAACAAGGCGTATTTATTGTTGGAAGACCAACCTGCGAACATAACCGCGTAAACAGCTAATCCCGCCATGGCAAAAAAGAACAGCAGGCCAACATCGAGATCACTCGCTACCCAATCCGGAATGACGGGCACTATAGCAAATGACAACAGCAGGCCACTCATCGCAATTGCAGGCGCCAGCCAGAAAGTCAATTTATCAACAAAGGGCGGTGTCCAGTCTTCTTTGAAGAACATCTTGATCATGTCTGCAGGTAGTTGCAGCAAACCGAATGGGCCTGCACGATTGGGCCCGTAACGATCCTGCCACAACGCCAACAAACGACGCTCAACGAAGCTAAGGAATGCGGCACAAATGACCACACCAAATAAAATGATGAGGGATTTAACCACCGACCAGATGATCGCCATAACTTCAGGAGTGAAAATATCCATTAATTACCTCCCTTCAAGCTAACAGCCAAACCAGAGATAACTTTGGGTAAGCCAGCCAGGACAGGTATACCTACAACGCCTGCAGCAAGATCAGCACATACCTTAACCGGGGCTGCGAATATCGCACCACCCGCTATAACTTCGGCTTGTTGCCCATCGTTCAAACCGAGTTTGTGCGCGTCCGCAATCGAAACAGCCACATAGGCTTTAGGAACGCGAGTTGCCACGACTTCTGCTTTTGAGGATTGTTCGTCACTGCCGTAAAGATGATAAAGCGGAGACGATTGCAAACCTTCCGTAGTAGCTGGAACTTCGGTGAAATAAGAACCGGAGCCAGAGGCTTCCAACAAACGCACGCCAGAATCACCAGCACGGAGACTGCCACCAACTTCTGCCTGGAATTTATTCCACGCTTGTGGTGAGTTCCAACCCGGAGCCCAGGCAAACGGAATCAACTGGGAATTGTTGGTTGGACCAGAAATACCTTCCATAGAGAAAGACATTGCGGAGTCTTGATCCTGCGGCTGGCGTGGCTCATGAACCGAAATATTTGCACGCATTGCGGTGCGGCCAGAATAACGGCGTGGTTCACGCGCAATTTTAGATCCCGCAATACGAATATCAGAACTTGGTGCAGCTTGGGTAATTGACGCAAGTAATGCATTGCTGGAAGACAACTGTTCAGTTACATCATCAAGTACAGTCCAATCCACTGGCTTGTTGTCGAGAGTTGACTTGATCGCATGCAACCAGCGCCAACCTTCGCGAATCTTGGTTTCAGGCTTGTAGTAAGAAGCATCGTAAACCTGGAAGAATCGCTGAGCTCTGCCTTCCATACTGACCAGAGTTCCGTCACCTTCAGCAAAGCTAGCGGCAGGTAAAACCAATTTAGCTTTAGCAGCGGTAGCACTTGCCAAGTGATCAAGCACAATTACGTTTTTCGCGGCATTCAGGGCCGCGTCAACCAACTCGGCAGGCGCGCGCTCGTAAAGATCGTTTTCCACTACAACCAAGGTATCCGCAGTACCATCACGTAAAGCAGTGAGAATAGCTTCAACCGATTCACCACCCTGACTATCAAGCAGGCTGGTACCAAGGCTGTTAGATTCGAGCAAAGTCAAAGCGATGCTTACATCTTTGCCTTTTACTTTTAATGCATGCGCAACATTGGCAGCAGCCTGAATAACAGCTTTGGACTTTAATCCTGTGCCAGAAATCACCAACGGCTTATCCGCAGCAAGGAGACCAGCGGCGATGGTTTTAGCCTGCTCGGTTTGCTCAGCCGTTAGGCCTGCAACAGCGGGAGACGACGGATCAATTATATTGGCAACTGCGAAACCCAAGCGCGCAATGTCAGATGCAGAAGCACGGCTGGTAGTCGCCGCTATATCATCCAGACGAGTTGAAGAAACGCTGGCAATAAACACTGGGCTCTTTTCAGTTTGCACAATGTTTTTAATTGGGTATGCGTTCCACTCTGGGACTTTCTTGGCGGCGGCCATTTTCAACGCGAGAGTTTTCGCAGCTTGACGTACGGCCAAAGCAACACGCGGTGCGGTTTGGGTGATGTCTTCACCTAACACCAATACAGTGTCCGCTTTTTCAATATCACGCAGGTTTGGAGTCGTTACACGCCCCTCTTTCAGGATTTTTTGAACCAGGCTATTTAGCGCTTGCTCTTCAGCAGCTACACCATAAGAAATATTGCCAGCACCAACCAATGAAGCCAGTGCAAAATTAGTTTCCAAAGAGGCACGTGGGGAGCCAATACCTACCACACGTTTTGCGCCGCGCAGTAACTCAGCGGCTTTATCCAATGCGGCATCAATCCCTAAGGATTCGGTGCTACCTGCCAAACGTGGAGTTACAGGGCGATCAGCGCGATTCACAAATCCGTAACCGAAACGGCCACGATCACATAAGAAGTAATGGTTAACAGCGCCATTAAAACGGTTTTCAACACGGCGGATTTCACCGTAACGCTCACCTGGGCTGGTATTACAACCCACAGAACAGTTTTGGCAAACACTCGGCGCAAATTGCATATCCCACTTACGGGTGTAGTGGTCCGCATGAGTTTTATCGGTGAATACACCTGTAGGGCAAACTTCGGTCAGGTTGCCGGAGAATTCACTTTCCAGATCACCGCTTTCGGGGCGACCGAAATAGACATTATCGTGCGCGCCGTAAACACCAAAGTCTTTACCGCCAGCATAATCATCGTAGTAACGAACACAACGGTAGCACGCGATACAACGGTTCATTTCGTGGTTAACGAACGGGCCAAGATCCTGATTGACGTGAGTGCGCTTGGTGAATCTGTAACGACGGGTATTGTGACCGGTCATTACGGTCATATCTTGCAAGTGACAATGACCACCTTCAGCACAAACTGGACAGTCGTGCGGGTGATTTGTCATCAACCATTCAACAACGCTTTTACGAAATGATTTCGCTTCTTCGTCTTTAATCGCAATGTATGTTTTATCGTTAGCCGGTGTCATGCACGACATTACCAAACGACCGCGAGTGTCGTTTTCGTCGTTGAATTGCTTAACCGCACATTGACGACAAGCGCCAACAGAACCTAAAGCCGGATGCCAACAAAAATACGGAATATCGAGGCCAAGGGTCAGGCACGCCTCAAGGAGGTTGTCCGATCCGTTAACATCGTATGATTTACCATCTACGTGAATGGTCGCCATTCTGCGTCTTACCTTTTCTTTAAGGTCGTATACCGTCAAAACAACTCAACAAATTCGAAGAGCGACTAACGGATTTAAAGTTTAAGGTGATCGCGAAATCACCTCGTGAAAACTTGCGCTTGAGCTTTAACTATAAGGCGTTAAGCCTTGATACCCTTGGTAAATTCCGCCGGGAAAAACTTCAATGCGCTTTGCAGTGGTTCCATGGCACCCGGTGCGTGAGCACAGAAAGTTTTGCCGGGGCCGAGGAAACGGGTGAGCTGTTGCAGGGTTTGTATATCACCCTCCTGCCCTTGACCCGCTTCGATGGATTCGAGAATTTTTACCGTCCAGGGCAAACCGTCGCGGCATGGAGTACACCAGCCACAGGATTCGCGGGCAAAAAATTGCTCAAGGTTACGCACTGCTGAAATTATGTTTTGTTTATCATCGACGACCATGATTAACGCGGTACCCATACGGCTACCGGCTTTCATAATGGTGTCGTAATCCATCGCCAAATCGAGGTGTTCTGGCATCAGGAAGTCAGTAGACGCACCGCCAGGCAACCAGCACATGAGATCATAGCCATCAGCCATGCCGCCGCCATGGGTATAAAGTAATTCGCGACCAGTGGTACCGATCGGTAATTCCCACAAACCGGTAATTTTTGCTCGGCCGGAAATGCCGTACATTTTGGTACCGGCGTCCGGGCTTTTACCTTGCGACAAACCTTTAAACCAGTCCGCGCCGCGCAATAAAATCGCGGGAATGTTCATTAAGGTTTCAACGTTATTAACGATAGTTGGCTTGCCCCATGCTCCCGCTTGTTGCGGAAATGGTGGCTTGGTACGTGGGTTAGCACGGCGGCCTTCGAGGCAGTTGATCAACGCAGTTTCTTCACCACAGATATAACGACCAGCGCCAAGGTGAACAAACAATTCGAAATTGAAGCCGGTACCTAAAATATTTTCACCGATGTAACCCGCCGCTTTCGCTTGCTCAATTGCTGCATTCAAGCGCTCGCCAGCAAGCACATATTCGCCGCGCAAGAAGATGTAACCCTTGCTTGCACCTATGGCAAAAGCGGCGGTTATCATTGATTCAACCAATTGGTGCGGAAGCTCTTCCATCAGGAAACGGTCTTTAAAAGTACCCGGCTCCATTTCGTCCGCGTTGCAAACCAGGTATTTTTGGCCTGCATCTGGTCCCATTGGAATCAATGACCACTTTACACCCGTCGGGAAACCTGCGCCGCCACGACCACGAAGATTTGATGCTTTAACTTCTGCCTGAACATCTGCAGGTTGCATAGCGGCGGCTTTTTTAAGCGCTGCGTAACCTTCAAGCGCTTCGTATTCGTTGATATCCAAAACCGCTTTACCGGCCTTGGTGTAACGCCAGGTTAAAGGATGGGTTTCGGGACCAACGTTGATTAAGCCAAGATTGATATTGGAGGTCATTTATATTGCTCCAATACTGAATCAACGTTTTGTGGAGTTACGTTGAAATGAGTTGCGTCATTAACCATCAATACCGGTGCTTTGTCGCAAGCACCCAGGCAAACAATGGGAAGCAAAGTAAATCGGTCATCCGGAGTTGTTTGGCCTGGCTTGATACCGAGTTTGGTTTGCAATGAACCATATAACTCATCAAATCCCATCAGAAAACAGCCAATACTGTCGCACACCGCAATAACGTTACGGCCGACTGGCTGACGATATATCCGGTTGTAGAAGGTCGCTACCCCCTCAACATCACCAGCACCAACATTCAAAATGTCAGCGATCGCGTAGACCGCACCATCAGGCACCCAACGGCGCTGGCTTTGTACGATTTTCAACGCATCAA